>JAQGHT010001192.1 GCA_028291565.1 Planctomycetaceae bacterium
AGGAAGTGAAACGCGGATTCGAGTTCTTTTACCAGTCCAACCGACTGGATTTAATTCCGCCACCGGTTCTGGCGGTTGAGGAGTATTTTCGATCCAGGGCACCGGAAAGGCTGGAAACCATTCCAGACCTTTCCGTTACTGAGCCTGATTCGAGTGGTTTTCGCAGGCAGGCAATCGACGTCGAGTCCGATACCGTCGAAAAGAACCCCCTAGCGGTTTCGTTTATAGTGCATTGGCGGGTCTCCGGGGCGAAAAAGCAAAAGCTGATTTTCAGTGACATGGCGAACGGTGGCATCGACGTCGTAAACCCCAATGTGACGCCTTGCACCTCGCATCGCCTCATGCAACTCAACAATCCGGTCGTGGCAACTCGTTGTGATTTGAATGGAAATGGGTTACCAGACTTGGTCGTAGCTGACCTGGGGAGCTTTAACCCTGCGGACCATCAGTTGGGACGAGTGATGTGGCTTCCCGATGTGCATGAGAATCAGTCGGTACAACCAGGGGTTGCCCTCGCGGAGGGCCTGGGACGTGTCGCCGATGTTCAGCCCGCGGATTTTGACGGCGATGGAGACCTCGATCTGGTTGTTGCGGAATTTGGCTGGCACAAGACCGGCCGAATCCTCTTGTTTCGGAACGATGGAAGTAAAACGGCTCCTCAATTTGTGCAGCAGGTGCTTGATTCTCGCCCCGGGACGATCCATGTTCCCGTCGTGGATTTGAATCATGATGGCCGGCCAGACTTTGTCGCTTTGATCAGCCAGGAATTCGAAGTGATTGAAGCGTTTCTGAACCAGGGAAATGGGACATTCGTGAAGCAGCCAATCTACGCAGCGGATGATCCTGCGTTTGGTTCCAGCGGAATCCAGATGGCCGACATTGATCTGGATGGTGACGACGACGTCCTCTTCACCAATGGCGACATGTTCGATAGTTTTCAGATTAAACCCTATTATGGAATTCAGTGGCTGGAGAACACCGGCAACTACCCCTTTACACTACATCGGCTGACGACCTTTCCCGGAGTCCTGCGGGCACTGGCTGGAGATCTCGATCACGATGGTGATATCGATGTCATTGCTGGCGCTTTTCTGCCGCAGACCGTCAGAGAATCCGATGCCGGTCGAGTCCTTGATTCTCTGATCTGGCTGGAGCAGACGAGTGCTGGCCGGTTTGTGCGGCATACGATAGAGAATGGCAACTGCATTCACGCCACTCTGGACTTGGCGGATTTCGACGCGGATGGGGATCTTGATATCGCGACAGGAGCTTTTCGTGATCGTAGCACGCCAACCGGTTCAGCGGTGACGATCTGGTGGAATGAACTTCCAGCACCAAAGCCGAAATCTTGACTTTCCTCTGCAAAAGAGTCACAGGCGAAATTAGCAGATTTCGGAAAGACGCACCGTGAGGCTCGACTTCACGAGAATTCGGCGGCAGGACCTCTCACGGAATTGCCGCTTCGGTCAGCTTCTTGATTTGAATCAATCCTCGCTTCTGGCACACTCGAAGAATCTCTGTGGCAATCGTTTGGGAGAAAGTCGCCGTGTAATGGCAAGTGTCGACGTACAATGGACCTGCGGTAGTGTCCACTAGATCGGCGGTCCATAGGAAATTGTTACCCGCCGGGTGGGCATTGAGGTCCAGTTTCAAGGTTTCGTAGAACAACGCTTCGTTTCGGCACAGATCAGGATTCGCGAAGAGATGTTTTTCGGGATCGAGATGGTATCCGGGCGCAGGCTGCAGCACAAAAATCGGGACCACGCCACGCATTTTCGCGGCGGCTGTAATGAGGTCTCGATTCCAGCGATAGACGGCGCAACTGCGCGTGGCCAGATGATCGTCCAGCAGGATCGGTACAGAATTCGAAGCTGTTCGACGTGGTGCCAGGCTGTGGATCAGGCGGCCCACAGGCCAACGATAAATCAATGCGTCTGCCACTGAACCGCTCGTTGCTGCCGCGGATCGCGCGGGGCTTTGAAATCCAAATCCCTGCACTTGTTCGAAAGCCGCGGACAATTGTGGGCTGAATGCCGGACGATTCAGACCGGCTTGCGTCGAATCGTTGATGCCGTCAAGAAACAGGGCGATATCGGGGACGAATTCGCTGGCGAGCAGCAACTCAAACCGTAACCTTTCCTGCGTCGAGTAGTGCCAGCCAACGCCGAAATTGTACACGCAGACTCGACGTTTCAAATCTTGTGCCAAGGCCCGTTGCAGGCATGAGGCGACGGTCTGATCATCCGGCAACCCATAGCCGAACATCGTCGAGCCGCCGAAACAGAAAATGTTGAGATGTTTCGGATCGGGTGGCCAAGGTCCCTGCGCAATCGAATGGCGGAAACCCGCCTCGTCGACATTCACATACTTCCCAACGCAAGGCCTTTCCTGGAAATGAATAAAGTCAGCATAGCGATAGGGGCGATTCCACGCTTCCGACAGCATTTGCGTCCGTTCCGGTTCGGGGAAATCGGGATAAACCGCATCCAGGCGAGCGCCATAGGTCAGCGAAACGGGATTCGTTTTTGCCCGAAAGGCATCCCGCACGAGAAACACGATCCCCAGTGCAACATTCAACAAGAAGTACACGACCAGCGTGTTTAAGACCAATATTGCCGCAGAAAAATAAAGTGACCGCAAACGTTGCAGGCGCCGGCGAAAACCAGTAGCGGGAGTGGACATGGGCGTGGACATTTTTTCGATGCTCTTGGCTCGGCCCCGTGGTCAGCGCCGTGAGGGAGTTTTATAGCCAATCTCGCTGCTGGAGATTGGAGCGGTTGACTGAATCATCGCCCGGAAGCTCCCAAGGTCTGGCGACCTTGGCTACCTGGAATTCGGCAATAAATCCGTCAAGGCGTTTCCCTCCAACTTGGACTTGCCGCAGCCATTCATGATTGAGATCGTCCAGCTTAGGCAGGACTACCAGATGCAGACTAATGGCGATTGAATTGGATTATGGGACCGATTGGATATCTCAGTACCAGCTGTTTGTGAGTCCCATTTCGCACACACACAGGCTTACGCGATGACGAAGCGGGACGATCTCGATTCTGGTAGGATGCAATATCGTTGTCAATGTGCGTGAAACAAATTGACTTACGGCCAATACCTCGGTAGAGTCAAACAGAGTTCACACAGATTTCTTCAAATGCAGGGGACGGGCTTCGTCAATCCCCTTGTTGAGTCGTTTGAGCTTCTTGTCGTTCGTTCAGAAATTCGCTCAGAATCTATAGTTCAGTACACAGTCAGCTCTCCGGCAATTCGTTCGATTTTTCTTTGTATAGCATGCCGCGAGACTGTTTTTGTGAATTTGTTTTCCACGATCACCAAGCCCACAGGAACCGTACATGATGAGAACTTTTTCCAGGCGTCGAACTCGGGGTTTCACCCTGATTGAACTTCTCGTTGTCATTGCGATCATCGCAGTCCTGATCGCACTCCTGTTGCCCGCGGTTCAGCAGGCACGCGAAGCAGCGCGTCGGACCCAATGTAAAAACCACTTGAAGCAGTGGGGGCTGGCCTTTCACAATTACCACGATACTCTGAATTGCTTGCCGTTCGCCGCGACGAGTAATCCGCGGCACACTTTTGTCATCAGTCTCTGGCCGTATCTCGATCAGGCCCCGCTCGCGAACCAATACAACTACAATCTGGGTTTCTGGCAAGCCCCGAATTGCGTCACAAATACGACGACAGGTGTCATTGCCAGCAAGTTGACACTCTATTCATGTCCCAGTGACAAGAACGGGATGTGGCTGGGTGACGCTTACTGGCGGGCTCGGGGCAGTTACGTTGTCAACTGGGGTAATGTGACCCGTCCGCAGATTTCCGCGCCGGTGGTTCTTGCGCCCTTCGGGTACCTTGGCGACAATCCGTTAACGCCACGCTCGGGTCGGCTGCGTGATTTCATTGACGGCACTTCCAATACGATGCTCATGTCCGAGATTTTGATGGCGCGGGATGACGCGGCCAATCCTTGGGATATTCGGGGCGACTTTCTCAATGACGACGGGAATTTCATTTCATTTCAATTCATGACGACGAACACGCCGAACAGCAAAAACCCCGATATTAATAATTACTGTGGTGCTGTGAATACCGACCCCAGGATGCCATGTTCAGGCGGCGGCAATCAATACGCTGCGGCACGGAGCCGGCATGTCGGTGGCGTACACGTGTTGTTGGGTGATGGCTCGGTCCGTTTTATGAGCGACAATCTCAATCTGGGGACCTGGCAAGCCCTGGGCACGATGAACGGCGCAGAAGTTGTGGGCGACTACTAGCGATATTCCAGTCGCTTTGCCAAGAAACGTTGGCGAGACGCGATGTCATTTAGAAGGGTCCAGTCACCAGGTGGCTGGACTACTTTGTGTTTCGCGATCACAAACCTGCGTGATTTCTATCTTGTGCGCACGTATCGTGATCTTCATGGCCTGGTATTCTTACTTTACGAGAGATTTCTGCTCATGTTCATCGCTCCGTTTCGAGCACTGCCGTGTTTGGTCCTGATAATCGCCGTCAGCTTAACTGGATGCGGCGGTAGCAAGGGACCAGCAGAGGGTACGATCAGTGGAAAAGTCACGCTGGACGGTAAGCCTCTGGAAAAAGGTGCCATCAGTTTTCAACCGACTGATGGTCTAGGCAAGTCGGCTGGAGGAAAAATTGTCAATGGATACTACTCGACGACGGCGACTTTGGGCCCGAAGAAGGTCCAGATCCAGGCGCCCAAAGTGGTCGGGACGTTTAAGGCCTATGATACGCCCGACAGTCCTGTCCTCGACAAAATCGAGGAGCTGATCCCCGCGAAGTACAATGCCCAGAGTGAATTGAAGATCGACGTGAAGACCGGCAGCACAACCGCCAACTTCGACCACGAAACGCCCCCCAAGCCGATGTAGTTTTCGGATGACGCACGTTTAAACCCGAGCCTACGGCGAGTGCGATGCCGATCGAGCTCGCGAATCTGAATCCGGTTCCATTTACCGTCCCGCAAGGATGTTGCTGTTGGATGGCGAATCTCGCATCCAGAGATGCTGATTTTGAGGGGCGGCGTCTAGTCACGCCGCTCTTGCCGTTGGGGCGGGGTTAAACGGTTGTCAGGTTGGAATAATCCGTCCTGTTTCAAAAAGCTTAAAGTTTTGGTACATGCGACTTTCTAGCCAGTATCAAAACGACGAAGACCGGGCGTCTGTCTCGTCCGATCGACTCGATTCCGATTGAATATGCTGGGATTTCAGCGGATATGCTGGGATTTCAGTGGCGATTCAATGCGTTTCTATGCTATTGTCTCCATTCTATTGGGATTCCAATTGGGCAATCGGCAAAGAATTCGTGGTCCGGCCTGAATTCGCGCTGTGATTCGCCTGGCCAGATTGACACTGTTGTGCGGACGTTACCAAAGGAGTTTGTGAAATGCTCGGATTCGACTGGCGTATGTGGTCCCTCACGAAACTCCGTCACGTCTCGCGCGTCCGTGGATCAGCACGTCGAAGAGACGTCCGCAAAACTGTCGAGATGCTGGAAGAACGCACGCTCTTAAGTTTCTCGACGCCGGTCATCAGTAATTACCCATCGTTGACCGGATTTCTCGCTCATGAGGCCACCGGGGATTTCAACGGCGATGGCAAAATCGACATTGCGACTCTGACCGACTCACAATTGGGTGAACCTGTAGAGCTCACCGTGTTGCAAGGGAATGGCGACGGGACATTTCAAGCACAAACTCCCATCTCGCTCAAAGACGTGAGCAATTTCGGTTCATTCAGCATGGCTGTGGGTCACATGAATGGTGACGGTACGGACGATCTCGTACTGCTGAACGGAGGGTTTGAGCTGAAAGTGTTCTTTGGGTCTGCGAATGGCTTGACCGCGAACAATAACTCGACCACCGCACTCAGTATCGACGACGGCACATTCATCAGCAATCCGGGCGGGGCTCTTGTTCTGGGTCACTTCGAACGGAAAGATCGGCTGGACGTCGCGATTTTACCCCAAGCCTCCAACGTCATGCGATTGATGGTCAACAACGGCGACGGCACATTCACGGAAAATCCGTTCCCATTGGCTTCCCCCAACAATTTGCCGGTTGACTTGAATACAAATCACCAGTCATTTGATGAGGCCAATACCGCGGCTGTTGGGGACTTGAACCGCGACGGTTTCGACGATGCGATTTTCGCTGTCGGTTCTTTGGGCGAGAACCCCAGTAAACAAGCAGGCATCCTGACAATCAAAAAAACCAGTAATCCTGATGGCTTTCAGGTCACGTCTCTAACTCCGGACAGCCAGGGACAAGATCTGCAGGCGGGTGATCTGAACGGCGATGGATTGCTCGATCTCGCAATCACCTCGCAAGATGGAACAGGCGGTGTGAGACTCTTTCAGGGTCAGGCAGATGGCAGCTTCCAGGCATTTTCAGCATCACCTTTTTTCGATGGTAATCCACCGTCTGCGATTTCCAGTGTGACCTTCGGAGCCTTGGTCAGCGGACCTGCACTCGACCTGGCATTCAATCCGACGGATGGGATCTCGGGCGCGAACCCAGGTGACCAGAGCTTTGTGTTTGGGATCACAACGGGTCAGGGGGATGGAACCTTCAGCACTCTGACATTTGCCGACCGCAATCCGAATGGTTCGGACGAAAACTTCATCACCGAAGCCGGCCGGCTGTTGGTCGCCGACGTCGACGGAGACGGCACTCAGGATCTGATCAATGTGTATCAGAATTTTGGCCAGGGACGAACCAGTGTCCTGCTCAATACCGGCGGCACGCACACCACTCTCGATTTCCCTGGACTCGCAGACGGCAGCCCGATCACGATTACCGCGAGTGTCACGAAGAATTCGATCACCATGCCCGGGGATCCCACCGGGACCGTCACCTTCATGGAAGGCAGCACCGTCCTGGGTCAAGCGACAATTGTGAATGGTGTTGCGACGTCGGACGAAATCCCCCTCGACGCCGGCCCGCACATCATCAAGGCCATCTACAACGGTGACGAGACATTCTTGAGTAGCGTTGTGACATCGCAGTCGATCAACGTCATTATCAATCCAGGCCGTACCAAGACGACACTCACATTTCCTGACCAGATTGAAGGTCAGACCACGGTTCAGGCGAACATTACAAAGTACTTCCCCAACACGCAGGGCGTCATTGATGGCACTCTTACATTCATGGAAGGGACTCAAGCGATTGGCCAGGCGAATGTCGTCAACGGCCAGGCTGTTTCGAATCTTGATCTCGCGCCGGGCAACCACACGATTCGCGCAGTCTATAGCGGCAGCCTCAACGGAACATTCACGACGACGACTTCGAAATTCTTCCAGGTCACCGTCACTCCCGCGCCGCTGCCGGATCTGGGACTGCTGCACATCGAAACCGACGGCGGAGTCCCCACGTTCAATCATGCCAACAAGCATTTTGAATACTCGGGCGTGATTCATATCGGTCTGAGCCAGGCTCCGTTCCAGTCGCTTCTGGATCTTTCAGGCTCCATTTCAATTGGCACAGACTCGATTATCGAACACGGCGTTGTCACGGCCCACGTTGGGGCCTTTTCGGCGGTGTTGTTCGATGGCACGTTCCAGTTCAACATCGGACAAGCCGAGACCCTGCCATTCCAGGCCCCTTCACTGCCCAATTCGTTGAAGCTCGGTGGCCTCGGTATCGACTTCCATCAGTTAGAATTGGTACAGGGTGGCATCAACTTCGGCGGCCAGGTGCAATTCCCCCTGACATTGGGGGGACATGTCCTCGATATCTCGCTCAACCAGGGCTTCCATATCGATACCAATGGAGTTTCGTCCCACTTCGGCGGCGGGATCTCCCTGCAGAATCTCGATTTCAATCTCGCGGGACTGGGGATTCAGGCGAGCGACCTGGCTGTCCACTATGACGCGATTACAGATACATGGCTGATCCAGGGCAAACTGGTGTTGCCAGATCTCTTTGGCGGTTTTATCTCCGGTACGACAATCAATCTGGCAGGGCCGAATGCCATCACGATCCATGACGGACAGGTGAACGTCGCCGGCGCGCTGATCATCAATCGTGTTGATCTCATTCCGGGTTTTTGGACATTAAGAGACCTCCACCTCACGATTAATACCTCGCAGAACACCTTTGAAGGCAGCGGAAGCATGGACTTCCCGGGCGGAATAGGTTTGCGGGCGGACGTCGGATTGATAGGCGGTCAACTTGATAAGGTTGAACTAGGCCTCGATCTTCCGAACGTCCCGACGGGAATTCCTGGTGTCGTCCTGACGCAGATTGACGGCGGAGTTTCGGGAATTACCAAGGGGCAGCTGGTCTACGATGGTCATCTACGATTTGAAACCAGCCCCGATATTGACTTCAAACTTCCGGGATTCCTGGGTGGCACGGAATATAAGCTTTCATTAATTAGTCTCGATCTCAATGCTCACATTGATCCAAGCGAGCTGACCGCCACGGGGACCGTCAATTTGCTGAAGGGCGTGAAGGATAGTGGCCAGGACCCCGCTTCCGCGACCACCGTGACAATCGACTGGTCCAAGATGACCCTCGTAATCCAAACTCAGCTGCACCTCATCGACAATATTGTCGATGTGAGTGCGGAACTCCATGCGGACGGCAAACTGGACTTATCATTTAATGGATCTGCCGCTGTCAACTCCCCGGCATTCGACTTCGGAATCCTCCACATTAAGTCGATACCGCTGGCGAGCGGTAAAATCGACTTTAACTTCACGAATGACGGCAATTATGCCAATGATTACATCTCGCTGACGGGAACAATTGATATCCTGGGCATCCCGCATAATTTCCATTTGAAACTCGATTTTACCGGGCACTTCGTGGGCCCCTTTGCCGATCCGGTGGGCCAGACGATCAATATTCCGGCAAACTCTGGCATGTTTCTGCTGACCGCCACCTGGGAAAACGACGGGGGTAATGTCCCGGTCGAAGTGGTCGACCCGAATGGCAGGGTGTATACGGAAGCCGATTTTGACAATACCTCCATCGGAGTGGTCGATACTTTGTCCGATGCGACGTCCAAAACGGTCGGTTTGATCAATCCGATTCCCGGTGACTGGACGCTCCGCATCCCCGACGAAACCGGGCTGGGACAGATCCAGATGCACGGTTTCCACGACATC
>JAQGHT010001198.1 GCA_028291565.1 Planctomycetaceae bacterium
CGGTCTGGCCTATGTGCTGGACGAGAAGGGCGACTTCCGCATTCATTGCAATCAGGAAATGGTGGATCTGGATCCGTTGCTCGACGAAGATGTCGTCAAAGTTCAGACTCTGCTGAAGAAACACATCGAGAAGACAGAAAGTGAACGAGCGCAATACGTCCTGGAGAACTGGGATCGTCTGCAGTCGAAGTTCATCAAGGTCTTCCCGAAAGATTTCAAACGCGTGATCCTGGAACGCAAAGCGAAGGCCGAAAAAGAAAAGCTGGCGCAGCCCGTCGGAGTTTGAAAATGGCGAGCGTCCGGCGTCAGCCGGAAGGCAAGGATCGGCGTAGTGTTGAAGATCGGCGCAGTTTCAACTCGTTCCCAGGCTCTGCCTGGGAACGCAAGTCCCGGAAGCTCCGCTTCCATCGTACAAATCATAGTCCATCGTCAAACGACGAGTGACCAATGACCATTGACAGTTACTTGACTCGATAGGTGCCACAATGGGCAAGCCGGATGGCTTTTTGGAAATCAATCGCGAGACTCCTTCCCGGAGGCCCGTTGAAGATCGTTTGCATGACTATAAAGAAGTCTACAAACCATTTCCTGAATTGAAATTGATGGAGCAGGGCGCGCGCTGCATGGATTGCGGTGTCCCGTTTTGTCACACCGGTTGTCCGTTAGGGAATATCATCCCGGACTGGAACGATCTGGTCTATCGCGGACGCTGGCAAGAGGCGATTCGGCGGCTGCATGCCACGAACAATTTCCCGGAATTCACCGGCCGATTGTGTCCTGCTCCTTGTGAAGAAGCGTGCGTCCTGGGGATCAATGCGCCGCCCGTCACGATCAAGAACATCGAGCAATCAATTATTGAAAAGGCGTTCACCGAAGGTTGGGTTGTCGCCGAACCACCAGAACGCCGCACTGGTAAGAAGGTCGCAGTTATCGGTTCGGGGCCCGCTGGTTTGGCGGCGGCTCAGCAGCTGAACCGGGCCGGCCATTGGGTGACCGTATTTGAGCGTGCCGATCGGATCGGCGGGTTGCTGCGATATGGCATTCCCGAGTTCAAAATGGAAAAGGCGATCCTGGACCGCCGGCTGCAGATCATGGAAGAAGAAGGCATCACCTTCAAAACGAATGCCAATGTCGGAATCAATGTCGCGGTCGCCGATTTACAGCGCGACTTTGACGCCATTGTTCTGGCGGGTGGATCCACACTACCGCGAGATTTGCCCATCCCGGGCCGAGAACTCGAAGGCGTCTATTACGCAATGGAGTTCCTGCCGCTGCAAAATAAACGCTGTGAGGGTGATCAAATTCCCGACAGCGAATTTATCAATGCTCACGGTAAGGATGTGGTGATTATCGGCGGTGGTGATACGGGCGCCGACTGTCTGGGCACAGTTCATCGACATGGCTGCAGCTCAGTCGTTCAACTGGAGCTGCTTCCCAAGCCTCCGGGCAAGCGCGATGTCACAATGCCCTGGCCCTATTGGCCGACGATCATGCGCACCAGCAGTGCCCATGAAGAGGGTGGTCAACGCGATTTCAGTGTCGCGACGAAGGAGTTCCTCGGTTCGAACGGCAAACTAGAAAAGCTGCATTGTATTCGTCTGGAGTGGGTCAACGAAAATGGCCGGATGTCAATGAAAGAGGTTCCCGGTACCGATTTCTATCTCCCCGCACAACTGGTCCTGCTGGCAATGGGTTTCGTTTCGCCGGAAACCAAGGGCATGGTCGAGCAACTCGGCTGCAAGCTTGATGCGCGAAGCAATGTTCAGGCCGACGACAACTATATGACCAGCGTCGATGGAGTCTTCGTTGCCGGTGATATGCGTCGAGGCCAGTCACTGATCGTCTGGGCCATCTGGGAAGGCCGCGAATGTGCGGTCGGAGTGGATCGTTATCTGATGGGTTATTCTGATCTCCCGACGCAACCGCAACTTCTTGGACGGGACGCGCGTGTCGGAGTGTAAGGATCCGCACATCAATGACTGCCGTAGCAGCGGTATCTCGGCGAACTGCTTTTTCATTGCTCTCGTTCCCATGCTCCGCATGGGAACTGCGTATTCGAAGCTCCGCTTCAAGTCGGGCCGGTTGACATTCGAAGCATCACGAAGCAGAGCTTCGAGAAATGCGTTCCCACGCCGAGCATGGGAACGAGTTCACTCGCCGATTTACGAAATGTTGTCGCAGACTGGACAGCAGGGCATGAACTTGTCTATTTTGATGACCATCTTTCATTCTTCGCGCGACTGAAAATGCCACATTTCCAACGGTGATCACGTATTACGGATGTGACGGCCTCGCCTGCGAGAAGAATAACCCATTCGAGGCAGATCGCGCCGTTCTTCAGGAATGCGTCATGACAAGTGATTTTGATCCCTACCATAAGTGGCTGGGTATCGCGCCAGCGGAACAGCCGCCCAGTCATTATCGCCTGTTGGGAGTTCCCGAATTCGAAAGTGATCCGCAGGTTATTGAGGCGGCAGCCGATCGTCAATTGACCTATCTGCGAAAGCAGCAATCGGGTTCCCACCAGCGGGAAGCGAGCGACCTGCTCAATGAGGTGACTCGAGCCCGACGCGTTCTGGTGAAGCCTGACAGCAGGACTGCCTACGATGCGACATTGTCGAATTCGTCCCCACGTGGACGCGCGGCTCAGGCGGGAACAGACGCGAACTCGCAACGAACTGCAATTTGGGTCGGGACTGGCCTGGTAAGTCTGATTGCTTTGGCCGGAATGCTCTTCTGGATCCTGCGCACCCCAACGCCGCCTTCTCAAACGGACGCGACGGCGAAAGCCGCAGAGATCCCCACGGAACCTGCGAATTCGAATCCTCCGGCCGTCAGTCTGCCAGATCCGCAGCAAGTGAGTATCAGTCAGACTGGCGCGAATCCGCCAGATGCTGCGCAAGAAGCATCCAGTCAACCGGCCCCGCGCAATACGCGGATTGCTGCTACGGACAAGCCTGCGGCTTCTTCAATGACAGAAAAGCGAGCGTCTCAGCCCGCCGCCCCCGCTAAAGACTCTGCCAAAGCCCCTGCCAAAGATATCGTGATCGCTCAGGCTTCGGCCAAACAAGTGCAGGAGAAAAAGCCGGAAGCTCCGGTTGCTCCAGTCGAAGCGACAGCCAAACCAGCCGTCCCCGACAAGGCAGCGCAAACTGAAGCCAAGAAGACTGTCAAGGAAAAGTTTAAGAGCGAGTACGCTCAGGCTAAGAAGCCGGCTGGGAAAATCGCGCTGGCGACCGCGTTGATCGAGAAAGCCGGCGAAATTGAAGAGGCAACTGTCGTTCGTTATGTGATGCTGTCGGACGCTCTGGAACTGGCTGCGGAGGCGGCTGACGCCGCCCTGGCACAGCAGGCGATGGATGAATTGGAAAAGCTCTTCAATGTGCGTCCATTCGAGTTGAAGGAACGAGTGCTGTCGGCCGCCACGTTCACCGGCAAAACCTACGACGAGGGAACATTGCTGCTGATGCAGTATTCCGATTTGGCCCAGGCAGCGGCCAAGGCCGAGGACTATGCGACCTCGGTCAAAGCAATGCTCTCAGCCGTCACGTCGCTGAAACGGCCACTTTTCAAACCCTTGAAAGATTTTGCTGCGTTGGAAGTCAAGCGATACACTGCCTATCAGGACGCCTATACCGTCGCGAAAACGTCGCGAGATAAACTGGTGTCCGATCCGGCCGATCCGGCGGCCAGTCTGGTCTGGGGCCGTTTTCTGTGTTGCTATCTGGGAAATTGGGAAGCCGGATTGCCTCTACTGGCTCAATCTGAAGATAAAATCTGGAAACCGCTCGCCGAACGGGAACTCAAAAAACCCACGCAGCCCGCCGCATTGATGCAACTGGGTGATGATTGGCTGAAAGCAGGGGAAAAGGAAAAAGACCCCGTGCAGTTCCAGACTCGGGAACGTGCAAATCTGGCCTGGGAAGAAGCCCTCGCTAGTTGCCAGGAGTTGGAGCGTTCAAAATTCGCCCTGCAGTTGGATCAGCGGCTGGCCAAACTGTTCGACAAATCGCTGGCGGTTTCAAAGGATGAAAATGGGGTGCCATTGTTGGGAACCGAATCGATGGATCCCAGCACCGAATTCACGATCGAGTTCTGGGTCGCCACCTCTTCGAAGCAGGGGACTGTGATC
>JAQGHT010001229.1 GCA_028291565.1 Planctomycetaceae bacterium
CTATCCCTGGCCCGGCAATGTGCGAGAACTCGAAAATGTGATTCAACGGGCCGTGATTTATTGTCGCGATGGTGTCCTGACGGCTCAGCAACTGCCATCCTATATCTTGCTGGGAATCACTGGACCAACCAATGATGCCTCGGTGATGCTGGGCGACCACACCCCGCCCACTCCTCAGCAACCGACGGCGAATGGCAGCAACCTGGGCAAACAGATCGCCTTCACAGAACGCGATATCATTGAACAGGCGCTGTTCAAGAACAACTACAGCCGGACCAATACCGCCAAGTCACTCGGAATCAGCCGAGTCACGTTGTACAACAAAATGCGAAAGTATGGGATGACGAAGTAGGGAATGACGAAGTCGGGAATGACGGGCGATTCAGCGAGATTCCAAGTCCATTCGAGCACAATCCTCGAACATGCCACGCGGAGTCGCTATGCTGAAAGTCGGCGCTCGATGATCAGACGGTAACTCCGATAAGACCTGCGAACGCCGAATGTGCGTCACGAATCGCGTACGGACTACCTTTTCGCAAGTCGAATTCCATGCTGCCGCTCGAATTACCCACAATCCAGAATTGGAGCTGCCACAATTGCGGCGGCTGCTGCAAACAGCATGCGATCGAGATCACTCAAGAAGAATTCGAGCGAATCGCGAAGCAAGGCTGGCGCAGCGAACCAGGTTTCGAACCTGGCCAGCCCATCTTTGTCTGGCATGCGGGCCCGGTATGGAATCGCCGCTACCGACTCGCCAACCGAGAGGACGGAGCGTGCGTATTTCTCGATGACAAGGGCTTATGCCGCATCCACAGCCGCTTCGGTGAAGCTGCCAAACCGCTCGCCTGCCGCGTCTATCCGTACGCACTGCATCCCGCCGGGAAGACAGTCGCGGTCAGTCTGCGATTCAGCTGCCCCTCGGTCGTCACAAATCGTGGGCGACCTCTAGTAGATTCCAAAAAGGATCTGCGAGCGATCGAACGTCTGGTCGTCCCTGATTGGGCCGACAAGACGCCGCCACCTCTGTTGACAGCACGCGAAACGCTCGACTGGAATGAAACGCTGATTTTTGTCGATGCTTTGGATGCGACGTTCGCGTCTTCGAGAGGATTGTTTCTTCACAAACTGATGTGGGCCCTGTTCTGGGTCAATCTGATCAATCAATCCAAGTTCGACAAGATCCGTGGCGACCGTATCGCGGAATATCTGGACATCCTGATCAACGCGGCATTCGACGAAATACCGTATGATTTGCACACCTATCCGCCCCCGTCTTCGATTGGGCGCATGCATTTTCGCTTGCTGGCGGGGCAATATGCCCGCAAGGATACGTCAGTAGAAGCCCGGGCGGGTTGGAAAGGACGCGTGAAGCTCCTGCGAGCCGCCTGGAAACTGTTTCGCGGCACGGGAACTGTGCCCCAATTGCAGTCTCGATTTCAAGAGGTCCCTTTTGCGAGACTCGAAGAACCCTTTGGCGAACTTCCCAACGGGGCGGACGAGTTGCTGACCCGCTATTTCCGCGTCAAGATTCAAGGCCTCCATTTCTTCGGGCCGGCTTATTATGACATCCCCTTTGCGGAAGGCTTCCAGAGTCTCGCGTTGATCGTCCCCTCCATTCTCTGGATCGCGCGTTGGATTGCCGCCTCTGCCGGGCGTCAAAAGCTGGCTTTGGATGACCTGCAGAATGCGATCGCGATCGCGGACCATCATCATGGCTATTCGCCACTTTGGGGCCAATACGGGTTTCGCTCTCGAGTTCGGACACTTGCCAAGCTGGGCGATATCGAACGCTTGATTGCCTGGTACAGCAGATGAACAGCGTTGGGCGCGATCTAGAAATAATCTGGTTCGTTCCCGGTCCGCCATTTGATATTACAGCCAATACTCGGGCGCTGTTCCGGTGCCACAGAATTCCCGGCGAGTACTGCATCCAAGGCCAATTTCAAATCGTGGCCCGTGATGGGTTTGCCATCACCGGGACGGCTGTCGTCAAACTGCCCCCGGTAGACCAACTTCTGATCGCGATCGAACAGGAAAAAATCAGGAGTACATGCCGCACGATACGCCTTCGCGACATCTTGACTGGCATCAAACAGATACGGGAATGAGTACCCTGCCGATCGCTTTTCCTCGGCCATTTTCTGCGGACTATCGGCAGGATAACCAACGGGATCATTCGAGCTGATCGCCACAATCGCCACTCCTTGCGGAGTATATTCCGACGCCAATTGCGCCAGCGCGGACCTCAGGTGCTTCACAAACGGGCAGTGATTGCAGATAAACATGATCAGCAATGCCGGGGCACCGGAAAAGTCATTTATGGACACCAGTTTGTCATCGGTATCAGGGAGTTGAAATTCCGGAGCCGCAGTTCCCAGCGGAAGCATCGTAGAAGGAGTCAACGACATCGATCGGACCTTTAATTCTTTGAAAATCGCTGAAACAGAACGCAAACAACAGTTAGAACGCGCCGGGCCGCAGCTTTTGAAGTAGCGGCGTAATAATCGCGGGGGGCACGAACGAACGCAACTGTTCCACCGTGTCACTCGAGCTCAATTGCGCCACTTGTTTAATCAACGAACTTGAGACATGCGTATATTTGTTACTGGCCATCAGAAACACCGTTTCGACTTCCGGCGCGAGAGCACGGTTGGCCAGCGTCAATGTGAATTCGGTTTCAATATCCGACAATGTGCGCATCCCCCGAACCAGGACAGCGGCACCACATTGGCGGATGAATTCCACGGTGAGACCGCGAAAAGTCTGGACATCAACATTGCTCAATTCGGTGATCGAGTGTTGAATCAATGTCAATCGCTCGTCGGGAGTGAATAGCGTCCGCTTCTCAGGGTTGATACCAATTGCGACGGTCACCCGTTCAAACAAACGAGCGGCCCGCTCGATGATATCCAGGTGCCCGAGAGTCAACGGATCGAAACTGCCGGCATAGACCGCGTGATGAGGATTCAAAGGTTCTGTCATGGTTTGTGGTACTTCAAAAAGGCCGCGGTCATTTCCTGGCGAATACGGAGATCCAACCCGCCTGCAAACAGATTGAAATGGTCTTTCCCTGGAAGAATCTCGATCACTGCGTCGCTTCCGAGGTCTTTCAAGGCCTCTTTCAGCCTGTGTGTTGCCGGTTCCAGGTAAAAAGTGTCTTGCGATCCCATGAAAACATGCAATTTGCCAGCCAGTTTGGGCCCCAAAGTCTGCCACTCCGCGACCAGCTTCAATCGAATATCATACTGTTTCCAGTCCGCCGCAACGGACTGGTCAATCGCGCCTGTGCGGCGATCCCACAAAATCCGTGGTTGCCGGTCAGGTCCTCTCGGACTGAAGACCGCTTCGAAGCTTCGCAACTGACCACCGTCACCGAGACCCGTTTCCATGTCGCAGAAGTCGTCGGCCCATAATAACACCTGCGTTCCATGCCGACCCAACGGGCGGCGGAGGCCCACATTATCACGATACAGATTCGCACTTGGCTGATAGAGATTGACAGTCTGAAAATCTCGAAAATCGACCGGATCCGGGGACGTGCTCCACGTTCCTCCAAAGCTTTCAGGGTGCGTAATCTGGACCCACAAACTGCTCCAACCACCAGACGAATGGCCCGTCAGAAAACGAGCTGTCGGTGCGGCCACAGTACGATAGGCCTTGTCTAAGGCCGGCAAGAACTCTTGCACCAATGCTTGTCCCACGGGCCCGTTATTGGCCGAGTCCGCAAAGACGTGATGCCCCAACGGACAGCTGGGATCGAGATTCACGCGAATGAATTCGACACCTTCCTGGTTTGTTTCTTTCACCGGAGCGTCACCCGCTCCGTCGAAGTGAGTCCCACCAAAACCAGGAATCATGAAAATCACGGGATACCGCCGAGCCGGAAAGGTCGAATAGCTGGCGGGCAAGTGGACAGCAGCCTTCAATGAGACATCGCGGCCATGAAATCGGCTGAGTAAATCGCTGCGAACAATCAGTTCGCGGCAATGATCCCGTTTCGGAAAGACGGGTTCCGGAATCAGTTTTTCGATGGTGAATTCGATCGGCCGAGTATCTTGGTTATCAACCAGTGGCACGGGATTGCTGATTCCATTCCCGGCCCCTTCGCCAACTTCGCGCTCGAAAGGATTGAGTCGCACGATCGCCTGAGCACGAAATCCCGCCAGTTGCAAGTCGCCTAAGGGCTGCGGAAAACTCAGTAATTTCGGAGTCGCCGCCGAAATTAGCAGTGGTTCAGCCGGCTGCCATTGATTCACATCCAAGGCGATAAAGGGAATGGGATGAAACCAATCCATTCCAGTGCGCGGTTCACTTTTGGTGCCTTTTTGAAAAAAAACGTAGACTCGTCCGGTAAAGGGTTGTTGACGAATCTGAGGCGCGATCTTGAGCGTGAATTTCCAATCCGCCGCTGACAAATCACGCGTGCTGATTGCCAGAACGAAAGCCACAAACAACGACTTGATCGACAGAAAACGGATCGCGGAATTTTGCATCTTGGAATGTCACCCGCTGAGATCGATGAAGGAGATGGCGAATCAAAACTCTATGCACAGCCTTGCGGCGAAGAATTGCGACACTTCTGATTCAACCCCGTTTGAGCGGTTCCGCAAGTTCGCAATGAGCATCGAGGACGATTTCGATCAAGATTGCCAAATCGGGAAGAAAATCGGTGCCGGGCGGTACGGCATTCAGCAAACTGGCCTCGTTTCGATAAATCGCTCGGGAAACGCCAACTAATAAGTCACAAGCCTGTCTACGGAATTCGGACAATTCAGTTTCACTCAAATCGTGCCGCAACAAAACTGTTTCGGATTCGGACTCCTGCCGCTTCAGTCGGCACAAAGTCCGCCCCTCGGAGCGATAAAGCTGGCCTTGAACAAAGGCTCTGCGCAGACGCCCGTCCGCGTCGAAATGATAGACGGGATCGCCTCCGAAAAACACCGACCAGCGCCCATCCGTCCGTGTTCCAGCCACGATCTCCGCGGTAAATTCGGGGATGGAGAACGAAGCTCGTGGGAAATAGGTGATCAGCTCCGCCATCAAGTCTTCGCGATCTGAACTTAGACGCGCCATGAATTGCCCCATCGGAAGACCGAAGAATCTGCGGCCAAGGTCCATCACCTCCCGCCGAGAGCCGCCATTTCTTCTTTCCCTTTTTTGATCGATTCTTTGTCGAACCGGGCTCCGAAGTAATACTTCGTCGCCTCTGGATGGTTGAGTACCGTATCGGCATCCCCTTCGCACAAAACGCGGCCCGCAAAAATAATATAGTTGCGGTCGGTGATGGCAAGCGTTTCCCGTTCGCGATGATCCGTCAACAAGATGGCGATGCCACTGTCGCGCAGCTGCTGAATAATGTCTTGGATTGCGTGAATTGTCACGGGATCAATGCCCGTGAATGGTTCGTCGAGAAGAATCAGGGTCGGTTCCGAAGCCAGGCAGCGCGCGATTTCCAACCGGCGTTTTTCACCGCCAGACAAGGTTGACGCAATCTGATGCTTCTTATCAACCAACCCGAATTGCTCAATCAGTTCGCCAGCGATCAGCATTCGCTCATGTCGTTTGACACCCAACATTTCCAGAATGGCCGTGATGTTCTGCTCCACAGTCATCCGCACGAAGATACTGGTCGCTTGCGCCAAATATCCCATTCCCTGTTGAGCTCGTAGATACATCGGCCAATTGGTGACATCCACTCCGTTGAGGAACACACGTCCTGCGGTCGGCGTGACACTGCCGCAAGCCATGCCGAACGAAGTCGACTTGCCCGCGCCGTTCGGTCCCAGCAGCCCGACAATTTCCCCTCGTTCAACAAAAAAATCAACCTGTTCGACGGCGCGTTTCTTGCCGTAGACTTTGACCAATCCCTGACAAACTAAATGGGCCATGTTAATTCCCTCCTGGAAATACGGACCGTCAAAGGGAATAAGCGGAATCGTTCAAAGTGTCAAGAGCATAAGCCGCGTAGTTGTCATTGGTCACTTGCGACTGCTAATCGGACGTTTCAACTCCAATTCAGCAAAATTGCTCCGCCACCAATCACCAATCCTACTTTGCGACGAATGGTTCCTGGCAGGCAGGGCAGCGGATTCGATTTCCCAGGATTGACGTGTTCAAGCGAAGTTTGGCGTCACAGTGGGGACATTGGATGACTCGTTTTGCTTCTGCTTCTTGCCGCCGTTGAACGACCGGGGCTGGCTCGTCGTCAGCCTCTTCCATCTCTTCGAGTTCATCTTCCGCGTCTTCGAGATCGTCCAACTCTTCGTTTTTCTGAGAATGACTCGCGGAATTGCTTCCGGCAATGCCCCCAGTTGCTATAGAACCGCCATTGGCACGCGAGACCACGGTTTCGATAATCGCGATAGCTTGCTGCAGATCCCGGAAATCGGTGGTTTTGACTTTTAATTTGATCGACACAATTGTGCCCGCATTCGTAATGACCCCGAGTACCGCAGTTCGGTCGCCGACAAAGAATTTCCACATGCAGGCGAACGCGATCGTGCCGAAAATCCCAATGAACGCGAGCGAAATGAAGTCGGGTCCCTGTCGTTGGGTCAAGGCAGCAAAGAGCCAGCCAAGTGTCGCCAGTGAAAAGAAGGCCCCAGCGATCAACGATCCGATCGGCTTGACCAGAAAGTAGACGGCGGAGGACAAATTATACAGCGGAGCAAAAGTACGAGACAAATTGACCGGACCGTTACCGGTACGACGACAGCCTGTGACGTCGACGGCGTACCCTGACTTGGTATCGACGCCCATGGCCCGCAACAGCCAGCCCCAGAAACCGTCGGTCCCGGCTTTGATATCAATTCTGAGCTTTTTCGGATCGACTTGCATTTCCAGGATTTTGAGAGCCCGCTCCTGCAGCAGGAACTGTACCAGCAACGCAAAATTTAAGGGCATGTGGGACTTCCTCGTGGGATTTCGGATGTGACAAGAACAAGAGAATCTGCGATCATACTCAAAACAAATCGCTGTTTTCCACAATCAGCACGTGCTGTGAATTTGAAAGAAATATCGAACACAATGCGAATTCTACTCGCCAACCCGCGCGGCTTTTGTGCGGGCGTCAACATGGCCATCGAAGCACTGGACGAAACGATCCGTCGCTGTGGCTCGAACATCTACGTCTATCACGAAATTGTTCACAACAAGTACGTTGTCGACCAATTCACGCGACAGGGCGTGAAGTTTGTCAATCAGCTTGAAGAAGTGCCGCGCGGTTCGATCTTGCTCTACAGCGCGCATGGAGTCGCACCGCAGATTCGCGAGTTCGCGAAAGAACGCCAATTGCGCACGATCGACGCCACTTGTCCGCTGGTCACCAAAGTTCATATTGAAGCGATTCGATATGCACAGGAAGGCTACAAAATTGTCCTGATTGGACACGAAGGGCACGATGAAGTTCTGGGAACGATGGGAGAAGCCCCCGAAAATATCATACTCGTGGAAACTCCGGAAGATGTTGATCAGCTCGAGGTGCCAGCAGGAACGAAACTCGCCTATTTGACTCAGACTACGCTCAGCGTCGAAGAGGCTGGCCGTGTGATCAAGCGGTTACGCGAGCGGTTCCCGGACATCAACAGCCCGCCTAAAGAAGACATCTGCTATGCGACCACAAATCGGCAGGAGGCGGTGTCTGCACTGACTCCGCAGGCAGATGTGATCATCGTGCTCGGCAGCCAGAACAGCTCCAACAGCCGCCGACTCGCGGAAATTGCCGCAGCACATCAGAAGCCAGCCTATCTGATCGACGGAGCCCACGAATTAAGAGCCGAATGGTTCACGAATGCGAACACGGTACTCGTCACGGCCGGCGCGAGCGCTCCCGAGATCGTGGTTCAGGAATGCCTGGATTATCTGGTCCAGAACTACGGCGCAACGGTCGAAACAATCACCATCCGTGAAGAGCACGTGTCGTTCCCCATCCCGCGTGAGTTACGCACACTGCAAAACACTTAGAAGCAGACAAAATACCGAAGAATCAGTGGGCTGGCCCCATCGCTCGCCAGGTTCTTGGTCAGCCGTTGAGCGTATTTGTTGCTAGCGTAGGACGCATTCGCGAAAGACCTGGCGGGCTGTCTTGAATGCATTGCGAATCGTAAATGCGCGAGATTCAATTTGTTCTTCCGTGTAGTACCGCCCTGATTCACTGGTGGGCAATCCCGCCAAGGCCAGAGTCAATGGCAATAAGGCGAAGAATTCCTTCTGATTCTGCTGAATCTCATTGGTATCGGCCATGGCACGGACTCCGGTTCGATGATTGAAACTGATTGAAACGGGCGAAAATCGGCTGCATCTTGAATGATTGCGAAATGTCTGAAAACATCGACCCTGCGATTGTCCAAATCCGGGGCACATCTGACAAGAGATTCTGAGCCGCTTTATACTTGAGACTCAGCAACGCCTCAAGTTCCCTCAACCCGTTTCCAGGCCAAATCTGAAGTTTGAACACCCGGCCCCGCGTTCTGGTCTGGATTTGCCAATTCCCGACGAAAGTTGCAGCCATGCGTGTGGGTCAACCTGTCTCTTCGTCTTCGTCCTGCTTTGGCGGTGCCGGAATTGCGGTGCATTCTCGCAATACGCTTTCCAAATCACGCACGCAGGTATCTATGGAGATCACGGCTTGCTGGAAATTGGTGTGCGTGCTGGCCAAGGGGGCATCTTTGCGGAATTCCGCCGCGGCAAGACGTAACTTGCCGATTTTTTTCCTCAGCATGTGGAGATATGCGGCGGGATCTTGAACTCGAGTTTCCAGCGCGCGTGACGTATCAAACACGGATCGCACGATGTCCATCAATTCGGGGAAATCTTCGACTTCGGAACTGTGTTTGACAAACGTTCGCACCATCCACGCGTGTGCCATCAATTCTTCACACCGCGCGACAGCTTCAACTGGGGACATTGGGAATTCTTTCAATACTCAGAACCGTTCACCTCGTTCCCAGGCTCTGCCTGGGAACGCACTTTCCCGAAGCTCTGCTTCGTTTGAATTCGAAACTCAACTGCTCCGGCACGAAGCAGAGCTTCGAAGTGGTGCGTTCCCATGCAGAGCATGGGAACGAGACTAGGCCTTACGGATGAAGTCCGCAGCGTATCCTCGCACCTGGCGGCCATTCAGAACATGCACTAACCGCAGTTGTTGCACTGTCGCTTGACTGAATCGATTCAGCGGCACGTGAATCAGCTTTTTTCCGTACTTTTTCGCGATCCGCTTCCAGGAAATTCCCGGCGGCGCGGCGCTCAGCAGGGCGATGTGTTTTTCCTGGCTGTAGCAACAACCCGCCGCCAGCAATCGCTCTTC
>JAQGHT010000041.1 GCA_028291565.1 Planctomycetaceae bacterium
GCATCAACCAGACGATCAATATCATCCGTGGTGTTGTAAAGATGACAGGAGACTCGCAGCAGACGTTTTCCACGCCACCACGTGATGGGAATCTCAATCTGATACTCCGACCACAGTTTGTCGTGCAGGGGATCTCGATGCCCTTGTTCGGGGGCCGACAAGCCTTGCAGCGGTAAGGGAAGGGAAATCATTGGGCCATACCATTCCGCCGAATCAGGAACCAACGGCGCAAGGCCCGTCAGTTCAGAGACGCGTTGTCGAGCCACTTGGGCCAGATCGTGCGTCGATTCTCGGAATGTGGTCCAGCCTGCTTGTTCGAGGAACTCGATCGCAGAAGGAATCGATAGGATTGCCGTGGAATCACGTGTTCCCAGCCAGTTGTACTCGTCCTGCCAGGTGGCGGGCAGACCCGCAACACTGCCGCCCCAGCTCACAACCAGCGGCGCCAGCTTGCCTTGATGTTTCTTCGCGACATACAGAAACCCGCTGCCGTTCGGAGCACACAGCCATTTGTGGCAACTGGCGCAATAGAAATCGCAGCCGAGTTTTTCCAGGTTCAACGGCATCGTGGCGAGTGCGTGCGGCCCGTCAATGCATGTGAGGATGCGCGCCTCTCGGGCACGCTGGCAGATCTCTTTGGCCGGCAAGATGACCGCGGTGGGGGACGTCATCTGGCTGAAGACAATCAGTTTCGTCTGGGGCGTGACAGCCGAGAACAGACAATCAACCAGGTCGGATGCGGACTCGAGTGGTTCTGGAAGTGCCTGGATGACGAGTTTAGCTCCAGTTTTGTCACAACGTTTTTGCCAGATCCTGCGTACAGCGCCGTATTCGTGGTCTGTCAGCAGAACTTGATCGCCAGGATTCAAAGGCAGGCTTTGAGCGACAATATTCATGGCGATCGTCGCGTTGTCGACGAATACCAGATCTTTCGCGGGAGCTCCCATCAGGCGCCCGACACTTTTCGCCACCAGAGACAGTTCGGCCTCGACTTGACGAACATAAAAATCCACCGGTTCGGCGTACAACCGTTGTTGCCATTTCTGCCGGGCGAACTGGACAGTGCGCGGAACCAGGCCAAACGAGCCGTGATTTAAGAAGGCAACTCCGGGCCTGAGCGACCATGCTTCGGACCAGGATGACGCCGCCGCAAATGGATTCGAGGTGGAATCAGACATCATGTCTCTTGATTGGGTAAGTTTTTAAAGAGCCGCGAAAGAACTGCGAGAAACGGGCATTCCAAATAGTCAGAAGCAGCGGTCTAGAGCGGTTTAACCTTGCGCTTGCTATTTTCCCCCTCGCCTCGGAGTACCAGGGCGAGGGGAGATCAGGCCACATGAACACATTAGCTGGCAGATCCAAGTTTCAACCGCTCTATCGGGGGGAGCCCTCCATTCGCGCTTTGGCCTTTGCCTCGCGCTTGGCTTTCCTGCGTTCCTTAATTCGTTCCAGTGCTCGCTCCGCCAAATCGGAAAGAACGTCGGAAGCTTGATCGGCATTCTCGGGTCCGGCGAACTCGGCTGCCACACCCAGTTTTTTGCCTCCCGCTTTGAGCAACGAAGAAATCGCAGCCTTTCGGACTTGCGACCAGAAATGATCCAGACTTTCGACTGTCCGCAAATCAAAACGGTTAGGATTTAATTCCACCTGGAAGCTCAGATCAAGCGGTTTGGCTTGTTGATTCAAATAATTGACCAGGAATTGTGCCCCGATCGCCACTGCCGGTCTCAGTCCATCAGGCACCCCGGCTTGAACGTCGGTCAATACCATCCGGCAGGTGACTTGCACAGGTTGAGTTTGATCGGGGCGGACCAGTTGCACGGCATGGACATCAAACGTGCCCTGCGTCAGCCAGCGAAATGGCCCGTCCAGATAGGCCCGTGCCAGTTCCACTGGCAAGTTCTTCCCGCTCCACTCGGTTTTGAAACCTTCCGGTGTATTTGTTGAGAAGACATGAAATTCCTGGCCATTCAACAGGCCTTCAACGTTCGATCGGAAGCAGATGTCGAATGCCGCCCGGTCCGATCGAAATGCGGGGCAATCGAGCGTTTTCAGCGTGAGATCGATTTCCACACGACCGCCGTCGGTTTGTAGATCGGTGAAGAGAATTCGCGAATTCACAATCCTTAGATGGTCGATTGAAATGATCGATCGCTTTTCAGGCATGACCAGGTCCGGCGCTGGTGGGGCGGGCGCTGGTGCGTCGGGATTCCGTGCGACATTGGGCAGAATCGCAGGACCGCGTGCTTCGTACTTCCCTGAGACTTCGATCAGCAGCAGTTCTTCAATCACCGGATCACGTTGAAGCAATGTCCAGCAGGAACAGCCGAGTCGAACTTCGGAACACGCCAGGTCGAAATTGGATTTCGGATGGTGCTGGCGACGGATTTTGACGTTTCGCAGGATGAGCTCACCACGCAGAAATCCACCTTCGGCAGTTTCAAAGGTCAATTCAATGCCACTCTGGGCTTGGATCGCTTGAAAAGCCCTCTGCAACAGCGTTGGCGTCGCGAAGAATTCGATGCCCAACAGGAGTGCAACGGGAAAGGCCCCCAACAGTCCGAAAATGCGCAAGCCGGCCCGCAATCCACCGTGACGTCGAGCCGTGCGCAAACCAAACGTCTCGTCAGCAGCTTGTTCAACCGATTCTGGACGGGGCTGATCACCGTCGCAGTTCGCCGACGGCGTCTCACCAGCCAGCCGATCGGATCCGGCTCGACTGTGCTGAACAGAACGCAAGAAGACCAGGTAGCTGGCGAGCAAGCCCGCTCCCAGCAAGATTGCAGTTTCAAAATCCTGTCGAAGTGCGTTAATGGCCCCTGAAGTCAGAGACGTGATTGCGAACTGCAG
>JAQGHT010000091.1 GCA_028291565.1 Planctomycetaceae bacterium
CACTGCGCGACACTGGTGGACGCGGTTTCGAGGATCAATTCGGCAATCAACAATGCGTTTTCTGTCTTTCGCTCCTGCAATGCCCGAGCCACTTTTTGGCGACGCTCGACGGGGTGATTCTGATTGAGTTTCCACTTCCCTTCAATTCGTTCAATTTCGATTCGAAATCCCACAATTTGCGAGAGTAGTCGCTCTACAAACGTGTCAATCTCGGCCAGCGACCAGGGCTGCGGCAGATTTCGTTCGAAAGTCCGGACTGTTGTCTGCACGATCTCGAGCAGACTGTCACGGTCTTCGACGACCTGAACTTGCCCATATGCATGAACCGCTACATAGTTCCAGGTGGGAACGACATGGTCGGCTTCATACCAAGTCGGTGAGATATAGGCATGCGGTCCAGAAAATATCGCCAATGCGGTCTTTCCGCCAGCCTGTTGCCAATGCGGATTCGCTCGAGCCATGTGTCCAATCAACGTCCCGCGAGGGCTAGTGCTGCGTTCGAGCAAAAACGGCAGATGCGTTGCGAAAGGGAGGCCATCGTGCTGCGACGTCAGGATGCCAAAACTGTTCTGCTCGATGAAGTCATGCAGCCTGGTCAAATCCGATTCGTCAAATGCGGCGGGAATGTACATGGGAATTGCCTTGCAGTGGATTGAATAGTCGGACCCGACAATTCGGTCGGATCAGGGCGATCAGTCAGATCGGATTGATCTGTCAAGCCGGATAGTAGTAAGTTCGCCATGCTTCGTGGGTGTCAGCAATTCTCAGCGAACGATTTGGCATTTGGGAAGAACTTTTTCCAATTCGAAGACGACATTGTCTGTGATCTGCGTTTGCGTCAGTCGTAACCACGTCAGACGCTCCATTTTTGCAAGTTCGATGACACCGGCATTGGTAATTTCGGTTCCGTGCAGATCCAAAACGGACAAATGTCGCAATTGCAGCAAATCGATCAACCCGCGGTCCGTGATTTTGGTCTCGCTGAGGTCGAGAGAAGTCAGGTCTACCAGACGAGCAATGTCGATCAGTCCGGAGTCCGAAATCTGTGTGAGTCCCAGCCGCAACATTCGCAATGATTGGGATTTTGCCAGGACGCTCAGGCCTTGATCCGTTATTTGAGTGTTTGTCAGATCCAGACGCGACAAGTTTGAAACCTGAATCAACGCTGGTAGGCCGCGGTCTGTGATTTCAGTCGAACTCAGGTCGAGCTGCGACAAGTTGGGAAAGAGGGCGAACTCCCGCAGACCGATGTCGGTGATTCCGGTCCCGGCTAGATTCAATTCCGACAGATTTTCCAGCTTCGTGAGAGTTTTTAAGCCCGCGTCTGTGATCTGAGAATTGACCAGCACCAGCGATTCCAGCCGCGTGAGTTTCGTCAACTCGCGCAGGCCTGCATCGGTCACTTCAATGTCTCCGAGACTGATCGCAGTCAGGCTGTTTTTGAAATGTGCCAATTCCTGCAGTCCCGCGTTCGTGACCTCGGTCTGATCCAATTCCAGCTTCGAAAGTTTATTCAGGGGTATGAGCTCTTTCAGCCCCTGATCCGAGACAGGAGTACGGGCTAGCCCGAGTGACTCCAGTTGTGTGAAATCAGCCACCGTCCGCAGTCCGGCATCGGTAATTCGGGTTCCGTTGAGGCTCAATTCTCTCAAACTCTTGAGGCCGGCAAGAACTCTCAAGCCATTGTCGGTGATCTCGGTCCCCGTGAGATCGAGCAACGAGAGTCGATCCAGCTTGGCAAGTTCCTTCATTCCAGCGTCTGTGACCGCCGTCAAACCCAGGTTCAAGGACACCAAATTGCTGAGTCCGTTCAGCTTTTTTAATCCAGCATTCGTCAGCGGTGTATCTCCAAGATCCAGCGACTGCAGATTTGTCAAACGCGCGATGTCATTCATTCCGGCATCTGTGACTTCAGTCGATCCCAGATCCAGTGCGGTGAGATTACTGATATTAGAGAGTTCCTTGAGTTCGCCGTTTGTCACCTGGGTGAATCGCATGGAGAGCGAAATTGTCTGGCGCTCGGTCTTGGAATCTTTAACTTTCGCGACGGCGCCCCCGAGGTCTTCAAATAGATCAATCGCAAGCTGTTGTTTGTCGGGTGGCTGCTTCGCTGGCCGGGCTGCCCCGCACCCGTTGAGAAAAGCATGAGTCACACAAATCATCAACGCCAAGGTCGGAAGCTTCACTGTTTTCATTCTCCCGTAATTCAGATCTCGTCACACCGTAAACTCAGCATAATCAGACAATTTGTCAAAATTGATGTTCAAGTTTCTTCGAGTATGAGTCCTGTGCGATTGTCCTGCGCCGTGAGGCAGAATCTCAACATATGTAATTGAAAGAGGTACTTGCATTCTGCGCGTCTATGATACGCGGAAATCAGTTTCCGGCTTCGGAAAAACTGTGGGATAGGCGGGATCGAGTCAAAAAACGACGCTTTGGAAGTGTTTCATGTGGTTAAGCTTTCCGATCCGTGCCAAATTGATTGCACTCGCTGTTACTACGAGTTTATTAACGCTTGTTTGTACTGTCGGCGCTCTCTGTTTTTTCGACCATCAGCGAATGATTACGTCGTTGACTGACACATACACCACGATGGCCGACGCCTACGGGCACAATTGCGCGGAGGCTGTGGAATATGGGTCTCGGTCCGAAGCGTTACATCTCCTGTCTGCATTGCAAAAAGATCGAGATATCGAATCGGCCGCCGTGTTCGACAGTCAGGGGAATTGCATCGCCCGATACCAACGAGGACGAGGAGTTAATCAGAGTTTGGAAGTGGTTCAGCAGTCCGCCGGCAGGATCGGTCCTGATGGTTTGCTGCACATCGTCAGGCCCATACTCAGCGATGTCACCACCATCGGCCAGTTCTATATGGGAATCCGTCCCAATCGTCTGGAAAACTTGCGGATCGAGCAGTTGGTGACAATGCGCTGGGTCCTGATAGGGAGTGTGGTGCTTTCCGGTTTGCTGGCCTGGTACTTGCAATTCTTCATTTCGCAACCCGTGACAAAACTATTGAATGCAGCGCGAAAGGTGACGGAGAGCAACGACTATACCGTTCGCGTCGTACACAATTCCGAAGACGAATTTGGAACGCTCTCGGCTGGATTTAACGCCATGCTGGCGCAGATCGCTGTTCGCGACGCGGAACTGGCTGAAAATCGCGAACATCTTGAAGATGAGGTGCGGAAACGGACGCAGGAGTTGGAACGCAAGACTCTTGAGGCCCTTGCGGCTTCGCAATCCAAGTCCCAATTTCTGGCCAACATGAGTCACGAGATCCGCACGCCGATGAATGCGATCCTTGGCTTTACAGAACAATTGCGGAAAAGGCACGGAAATCTTGATGCGGAACAGCAGGAGTTTCTGGATACCGTGCATGCCAGCGGAAAGCACTTGTTGAAGTTGATCAACGATATTCTCGATCTCTCCAAGATCGAAGCCGGACGAATGGAGATGAAACTCGAGGATTGTTCGCCGCACCAGATCGTCAATCAGGTGATTTCGATCATGCACGGACCGGCGTTCGAAAAAGGGTTGAAGCTGAGTTTCAGCTGCCAGGGGCCAATCCCCGCGATGATTCGAACCGATCCCGAACGACTTCGCCAGATCCTGATTAACATCGTCGGCAATTCCATTAAATTCACGGAATCGGGTGGCGTGCTCATCAATGCACGTTTGAATGAGCTCGATGAACTGCTGGAATTTGATGTCGTTGATACTGGAATCGGCATTCCGCAAGATCAGCTGGTTCGCATATTCAATCCATTCACTCAGGCGGATTACTCGATGACCCGCAAGTTTGGCGGGACCGGCCTGGGCCTTACGATCAGCCGCCGTTTGACAGAGCTACTCGGCGGAACACTGACGGTTGTCAGTGAAGTCGGATTGGGCAGCACATTTACCGTCTCATTGGCAACAGGATCGCTCGACGACGTCAGTCTGCTTTTGTCGGTACCGCCTGTGCATGTGACATCCAACATGGAGTCGGAGGAATCCATCCCGATTCCGGACCTGGAAGAATTGAAAGTGCTGCTCGTTGAGGATGGTGAAACGAATCGGCGACTCGTGCATCTCATTCTGCGAAACCATGAATGTCATGTGACCGATGCCGAAAATGGGCAAGCGGGAGTGACGCTGGCCTTAAGTCGCGATTTTGACATCATTCTGATGGATATGCAGATGCCGGTCATGGACGGTTATACGGCCACCCGGAAATTGCGAGAAAGTGGAATTGCGACTCCGATTATTGCTCTAACCGCCCATGCGATGAGCGGCGATGAAGCGCATTGCCTGCAGTCCGGGTGTACCGCCTATTTGACAAAGCCAGTCAGTGAAAGTGCCTTGATTCGCAAGATCGGCGAAGCAACTCGACGGCTCGATTTTCTCGAACCCGCCGCTATTGCGAGCGGGAAATTCAAGAATGATTCACCTGGGCGCGGAATCCTGAATTCGGCGACATCAAATTCGTCGCTGGAGGGCTCTGAACGTTCTTCCGTCCCATTACCCTGCCATCTGTCGTTAGACGATTCAGAATTCCGGGACATCATTGAAGAGTTCCATCACCGATTACAGCAGCGAATCAGTGAAGCTCGCGAATTTCTCTCGAATAAGAATTGGAATGAACTGGCGGGCTTCGCGCATTGGATTAAAGGAAGCGGTGGTACCGTCGGCTTTGGACAGTTTACGGAACCTGCCTTCCAACTCGAAACGATTGCGAAAGCCGGGAAATCGCCGGCAGGTGCAGCCGCATTGCTGGATGAACTTGAAGAACTGGGACATCGAATCAGAGCGACGTTGGACGAGACTCTGGTGACCACTGCGTGAGTATCCTGGCGAAACGACGAGGGGCCGCTGTTGGGCGTTCGGATTTCAAATTTGGCGAGTGCGCAAAGTGGAGTATCCGGTCGTTAAGTGAATGCCAAGTTTGAAGTTTGAGCGGCCGACTCTGCCGCGTTGCAGGGGGCGCACCAGATTGAAAATTACGATTTTTCGCCAGACCCGCGCATGAAAAAAGCCCGTCACTCTTCATTGACGGGCTTTCATTGCTGTGCGAACCGACAGAGTCATGTTCTATTCGTCAACGAAGTTGTCTTGCAGCGTGGCAACAACGGTTTCGGTCGTTTCTACTTCGGCCATCATTTGACCTTCTGTCAGGGCCAGATGCGACAATCCTTCAACGAATCCCTTCAGGTGCTCGCTGCGGGTGTGATGTTGCAGTTTGCGGAGTGCTTTGGATTCGATTTGGCGAATACGTTCCCGTGTCACCTTGAAAATACGGCCGGTCTCTTCGAGGGTGTAGCTATAGCCGTCACCCAGGCCGTATCGCAGGCGGATAATCTCTCGTTCGCGATAGGTCAGACTGCGGAGGACGTGTTCGATCTTGTCCTTCAGCAACTTGTGCATCGCGGAGTCTGCCGGGCTGCCTTCGTTGTCATCCTCAAGAAAGTCCCCAAAGCTGCTGTCTTCGCTTTCGCCGACGGGAGTATCCAGACTGACGGGATGCCGCCAGGTCTTCATGATCCGTTCGGTCTCTTCAACGCTCAGGCCGACAGCTTCCGCCAGTTCTTCCAGCGTCGGCTCGCGTCCGGTTTCCTGACGAATGGCTTCGCTGCGGGTTTTCAGAGCCGAGATGCTCTGGAACATGTGAACGGGAATTCGGATCGTGCGAGCATGATCGGCCACGGCACGGGTAATTGCCTGCCGAATCCACCATGTGGCATACGTCGAGAACTTATAACCACGACGGTATTCGTATTTCTCGACGCCGCGCATCAAGCCGGCATTCCCTTCCTGAATTAAGTCCAGGAAGCTGAGGCCACGGTTTCGGTATTTCTTGGCGATGGAGACGACCAATCGCAGGTTACCGCCCGACAGGCGTTGTTTGCCTTTCGTCCAGACTGCCATTCGCTTCTGGATTTCGCGAACACGAGCCCGCATGGATGCCGGTGTTTCGCAGGTCAGGTCGATTAAATCCTGCAACTCGCGTTTGAGGCAATTGGCTTCGTCGGTGCGATGCTGACGGCCCTTTTGGGCAATCATGACTTCAAGCTCATCCATCCGCCGCGAAATTTGCTCCAACCGCTTTCCGACTGGCAACAGGCGTTGCGTCCGCAAACTCATTTCTTCGCACAGCGTCGCGGCTTTACGCCGCCGTGTACGAAGCCGTTCCTGAGCCGCTTTTTTTTCCGGTGTCGTTGAAGTGGGAGCTTGTGTGATCTTGAAGTCTTCGGCGTTCTTGCCCAGCAAGTGATCCAAAGTCTTCAAATTGTGCGGCATCCGTCCGAGGATTTGTTCCTTCTTGACGTTTTCGGTGTCTGACGTCCGCAATGTGCGTTCGAACGGCAACTCACCAGCCCGGACCTTTTTCATGGTGTCGACGGTGACTTTCATCGACAAGTCGCATTCCATGATCATCCGGCGCAGCCGCTTACGGGCGACTTCGATCTCTTTGGCGAGATAGATTTCCTTGTCGCGAGTCAGCAGGGGGATGTCTCCCATCTGGCTCAAGTACATGCGAATCGGATCGCGTGACAAGACTGCGGTGGGTTGATCTCCCAGTTTGCCGGCGGTCATGTTCAGCGGATTGTCTTCGGGAATATCAGGAATATCGCTTTCCTGACCTTCCGGCGTCTTGTAGTCGTCGTCAGTCGTGGTATCGATCAGCGTCAGCCCGGCGTCTTCGAGCGCCAGCACCAGTTCGTCCACAATCGTTGGCTCGCCTCCCTCGTCGGGGAGATAGTCGTCGACTTGGTGAAATGTCAAATAGCCGCCTTGCGTGCGGCCGGTGTTCAGTAGAGATTGTAGTTTGGCTTCGTAACGTGGCACGATGCACTCCTTGTCGATAATTGCGGGATCGCACATCCATGTACTCTGCATCCTTCACGGTCTCCTTGCCCGAAATCGGGTCGCGTCCGCGAAGGGTGAAAATCAACACCCCAGATCAAAAATCCCCAAATCAAAATTCAGGGGGCCCTAAAGCATCCTTGACGGGTAATCATCCTTGACGAGTGACGTAGGACTGTTGGAACGGGCAGTCCAGGCGAAGTGTGATGACCTGCGTACCGGGTCGGAACGCAAATCTCGGGCAAAGTGATGTGAAAGGGGGGGATTTTCTCATGTTCAATATTAGTCCTGAACGAATCAAGACGTGATTTATCCTCTATTTAGTCGGCCGCTGAAAACTGTTGCTGAAATCTCTTCAATCTCTCCTCCTGCGGGTGGGTTGACAGAAGAGATCAAATCCTTCGGATTGAGTTCGACTGTTTCGAACCGTGTTTAATGTGATCATCTCAAACAGAAGCACCGCGGAAGTCAAATCACTCTGGCCAGGTTCCCCGAATTTTCCGAGGAATGGGATGTTTTCGACTCAAAGCCGATGACTGGCGTCAATCTCAGCGGCATTGTCAACCTTCACGATGGTGTTCGTATTGGCGTTCGATTTGACTGTTCGTTTCAACTTGGTCTGGTCAATTGACGGTGAAACCAAGAGTGAGCAATTTGTTGTTTGCCTACCAACATCACACACATTTCGGACTCGCCGGTCAAGGGGCAGAAACCACGAGTCTATGATGTCTTGCAAACGTTCTCGAAGCGGAGTGTTTCCGTCAGCCGAGATTGCCCAACAGTCGTCGTCGTCCCTGAATTTGCCAGAAACAATCGGTTGTTTACCAGAAACAACCAGTTGCTTGCGAGAAACAACTCGCACTGCCAGAAACAGCCGGCCTTACCAAGGACAACCGAGTCGTCAACAGGGACAACTGGTTCAAGAGTTTCGCGTTCGACAGCATCCTTTCTCCCAAAAGCGAGTTCGTGCGCCCTTACTTCATTCAATATATACATGAGAATGCTGCGCCGCCAGTAAAAAAAAGTCGATTCGACCGTCAAAGTCGAAAATTTGAGAAAACGCATCAACTTTTGCCGTCGCGACTTAACGCACGTAAGGGTAAGAGCTTCTGAATCGAGTTTAGCGGGCACTTAGAACGCAAAAATGACATGGCGAAGTCCAGATCCGCTAGCAGACCACTGTGACTGGTGCAAGCCACTTAAGCACCCTGGCGCTCAAAATAGCAGCAGAATGTTTTCCCGAGGCAGATCCGCCGCGGATTAGCACGCCGAATTGATCGAAATCGCAGGCCATTGTATCAACTGCGGATCTTCCGAATTCTCATGAATTCGAGTCCCGGTCTCTCCCGGCTTGAATCTTGCCAGGCGTCAATAGTGCACCTTCCTGCCCAGGAACAAGTCGGCGCGTTCCAGTACTTTGCCCCGCACTGTCCAGTAGACGATGCCGTAGACGCCAATATTTAAAATCACCGGCAGGTACGGAATCGAACTGAGACTCTGCAGGGGCAGGAATTCGGTCGCATAAAGCATGGCCACGGGGCTCGTCGAGGTCACAATGAGCGGTAAGATTTCCATGCCGCCGACCGCTCGAACTGGCGCGACCAGTGACAATGTCATCATCAACAGTACCAAAGCGGCAACGCAGAACACGCTAATGGCACCGATCGCGGCCATCGTGGCTTTCGTCGCATTCTGGTATCTCATCCCCATCCAGAGGGCGATCCAGGCGACGACCGGCAGGTAAATGCCAACGCACGCCGCCGCCGTCAAGAAATACTCAACGCGGTTGAACATTTGTGCGGACGGAATTCGGGCGGGAATCGGCAAGACTCCCCGCCACCACGCTTGAAACGCGATACATGTCAGCAGCGGCACGGCACAAAGTATGATCAACCGTCGCGTGCCGGCGAATTTCTGTCGCGCAATCTCCGCACTCGTCAAGGGAGTCGTCAATAACAACTCTAAAGTTTGCCGGCTGCGTTCCTTGTTGATCAGCATCGAAGCATGGACTGTGATCAACAACGTGCTTAATCCCCAGAGAGACAGAATCAGTTGTGAAACGGGTAAGGCCGAGGCGGTCGACTTCAACGCCATCAGGACGCCGATCGTCGGAAATTCGATCAACACCAGCAGCCAAATCGTATTCCCGGGCCGTCCCCAGAAACCGCGCGCGGATTCTCGCCAGGCGATCGGCAGTCCGTCACCGGGAATTGCGTTGGTGGAAATACGTCGTGTTCGATTCGAGTTGTCAGGGTGGTGAATTCGCCCAAAGCGAAAAAAGTTCCAAGCCACCCCTCGCAAGCGCACCCCGGGAACACTCGCAGTCACATGGTGGAAGACAAAAACGCGCGCCAGGGTCAGGCACACGATAGCTGATAACAGGATGGGAATGCCGGCCAAAGTTACTGGATTGAACGCAATGGGAAGCTGACGATAAAAGAGCGTGACGTAGGCATTCGTGTACTCGGCCCAGGTCGAGGATTCAAAGACATAATTGGAACACAGGATTGGACCACAGAGCAGATTCACATAGGCCGCTCGCTGTAATTGCATCTTGTTGGTTGAAAGTGGGCCGGAAATGATCGTGGTTTGAATCTCATATGTTTTGCTCAGGAATTGCGAACGTGGTGGTTTCCAGCCATCGGTCTCCCATTGTTCCATGCCTTTCCAGCCCAGATCGTGGAAGACCCAGTGGTCGGCGATATCGAATCCGAATGAGAGTAAGAACAGCACCGTGTAAGTCGTCAGAAAGGATTTTGCTGTACTGCGACAGATCGCTGAGCACATCACGGCGACCGCGGTCACCTGGATTGCGGAGAGCAGCAGAAACCACATGACGGTACTGATCATGTTCCGTGTCACTCCGCCGAATGCATAGGCGAACGCCAGCAGCGGAAATGCCAGAAACAACAGTCCGATTAAGGGTACGACGCGACTCAGAAATTTCTCCAGCACGACCTGCCAGGGACCAAGCTTAGTCAAATACAGTAATCGGAGCGTGTCTCGCTCTTTTTCAGCAGTTAAAGCGCCGCAGGCCAGCGCGGGACCGAATAGATAGATTGCCAGGAACAACATCCAGACCAGCGCGTCCATGATGGAACGGCCCTGCCCCGATATTCCAAACGCGGTGGCGAGCAACGATGTGCCGGAACTTGCCGAAGAATAAAACAGCGCGACAAGGAAGAGCGCGCAGGCAAATGAAGCGCGCAGCACAAATGTCCGGCCTCGATGCGATTGTTCCAGCATCTCGCGATGGAACAATGGCAGACCTTGAAAAATCGACGCGATCAATCCGCGTCCCGCGCGCGACAAGCGCGACGTCATGCGTTCTGGAATCGATCCGAGAAATTCACTCGCGATGGTCATCAGGTCGACACGGTCCTTCCCAGCAAGCGGTCTGCGGAACTCAAAATCCGCCAGCGAAGCAACAACCACCAAGTTCCATACCAGAGACAGTTCAAAGTCATGGGCAAATAGGGAACTGGGCTGAACTCGCGAAATCCGCCAAATTCTGATTGAATGAGGAGAGCAAATGGACTGAATTGCAACAGGATCATCCAGCCCGACCTTTCGATCGAGCCAGGGCCATTCGAGAAGATGCTGACGGAAGTGACGAAAATAATAATTGGCAGCATGCACCAGGCGACAAGTGCGATTAATACGATCAAGGTCGCTCGCGTCGCCGTCTTGGCTTTCAGGCCAATCCAGAGTGACATCCAGGCGAGCAGGCGGGGATAAATCCAGACCATCGACAATGCCGTGACGAGATACTCCCAGTATGCGAATTCCTCCCGGCCCACATTCAGATTCCCTAAAGATGCACGCCAATAGGCTTCGAACAGGATGCACGACACCAGCGGTACTGTGCAGACCCAGACCAAGCGTTTTGTGCCTGCGAGCTTTTCAAGAATGATTTGCGGGCCTTTCAGCGGAGTCGCAAGCAACACGCTCAAAGTCTGGTGGCTGCGTTCTCCCGAAATCAGGCCGGCCGCGGAAACACAGATCAACAATGCCGAAACCAGCCAGAGGAGCGGGACTACGGCCGTGATTTCTGTTGAGTATTGATTTTGCGCCTGAGTTGACTCGCGAATGATGATCAACACGACGAGCAACGTTGCCGGGACAGTAATGAGCAGGAATACCCGAAGTAGGTAGCGAAACTGGCCCAGCGCGCGCTTGTGAGTTTCCCGCCAGGCAATGGGTTCTACATCGGGTAGCGAGCTGGATTCGTTGAAAATAAGGATTCCCCGGCCCAGCGAGTTGTTCACTCTCTGAAATATCCGGTCGATTGACCGCAAGACACCTAATGCGAGGTTTCGAGGTGGCACAAAAGCCCGGCGAATCACCCAGGCTCGAGCCAGGATTAGTGCGAAGCTGCCCGAAAGCACACTAGGAATCCCCAGCAACAATGCTG
>JAQGHT010000092.1 GCA_028291565.1 Planctomycetaceae bacterium
CGCGATCATAAACGGGCAGCAGCCGATTCTTGAGCCGATTGAAATTGTCGCCGTGCGTGTCCCACATATCGCCACCGCCACCGTTCAGATCTCCGGCTGAACAGCAGACTTGAACGACCGGCACGCCGGCCTCAGTCAAGCGACGTGCCAGCAACATGCTCTGACCGCCGATGTGATTGCCATAGGCCGCACGCAACTTCGGATCTTCGCGATCAAGGTTATAGGCTTCCTTCACGGCGGTCCCAAACAGAATATCCTGGGCCAGAGAACGGAAATGACTGAAACTCTCAAAGTCCCCCGGCTGTCCGACAGGATGTTCCAAGCTCGAGAGCAACTGGTTTCTCGACGTGTCCCGTTCCGAATTCACTGCCCCCAACTGCAGGACTTCTGAACCGAGCGATCGTGAGACGCCGCCGTAGGCCTCTCCGCTGGGGGTACGCAGCACAATCGGATCATATCTGACTCCCAGCCAACCCCCATATTCGCCTGCCTGTAGCGTACCGTTATCTACCATTGGATAAGGCAGTCGCACGGCATTCGGAACGCCTCGAGGAGCATTCCGGAACTTTGAGACCATTGCGGCGAATGACGGCCAGTCACCTCTTTCCGGAGCGATATTCCCGGCCCGAGGCGGTTTATGCCCCGTAATATTCCAGTACATCCCGCGCCCATGTGCGGAATCGTCATGATGAATGGAACGGATGATGGCCAGCTTTTCGGTGTGCCGAGCCAACAACGGCAGATGTTCGCCGATCCGAAGGCCCGGCGTCGCGGTAGAAATGGTCGAAAATTCACCCCGAATATCGGCCGGTGCCTCGGGTTTCGGGTCCCAAGTCTCCAGATGGCTCATTCCGCCCCAGCAATACAGAATGATGCACGATTTCGCTTTGCTTTTCGAATTTCCAGCGGAATCTGTCGGAGCAGCCTGAGCCGTGAGTAACGACTGCGATTGCAGGTACGCTGTCAGCGAGAGTCCCGACATGCTCCCCGTCGTCAGCATTCTGCGTCGCGTCAGTTCTAACGGCAAATGTACCATGATCAATCAGATTTCCGCTTCAAATCTCAGGCAGGCGATTGCGAGCGAGCTTATAATAAGAACTTTCTCGAACTTCAATTTGTGCGGTTTTCCGAGAATTCCGTGTTCCAAACATCGCTCCGCAACTTCCCGATTACCACGTTTTCCGAATCTGCATTGTACACGATCCATAAACAATTGCCAATGGGAGTTTGGGGGGTGGAGCGTACTCGCTTACGCTCGGCATTTCTTTCGCTTTTGAGTTTCATCCGTGTAAATTTGTGGCTAGACTCGATGAGGAGATTTTCCCGGAACCTCGAAAGACGATCATGCCTGATTCCACCATTCCAGACGAGCATTTCGAATCGCCCAAGTACTTCGGGACCGGTTGGATCAGTGGCGTGCTGTCAATTTTTTTCAGCAGCTGTGGCTTGCTGGCAGTTCTGTGCTTTCATTTCCCTGAATACCTGACGATGGTTGAGATTCGCGGGCATTATCCGCTCCCGATCGTTCGAGCGATCCTGCACTTGTTTCTCGTGACGGGCTTTCTATTGGGTGTCACCAGTGTCTGCCTGCGTCAGAATAAGCTGCTGGGATTGATGGGGGCTGGTCTGACACTGGTCGCAGCTTTGTTGGGAGGATCGCGAGTCACGATTGACGGCGAATTGCAGACGGGGCCCTATCTGGGGCTCGATTGGTTTGTGTTGAATTTGATTGCCTACACCGTGGTTTTCGTGCCGCTGGAACGGGCCTTTGCCCGGCTTCACGAGCAACCGATCTTTCGATATGGATGGCGCACGGATCTGGTCTATTTCTTCGTCTCGACCCTGTTTGTCCAGGTGATGACGCTGATTACGATGAAGCCAGCCATGGTCTTGTTTGGCTGGGCCACATCGGAGAGTTTACAGGAGTGGGTGAGTTCACAACCCTACGTCCTGCAGTTCTTTGAACTGCTGGTGCTGACGGATTTCATGCAGTATTGGTTGCATCGGATGTTTCATCAGGTTCCGTGGCTCTGGCAATTTCACGCGGTACATCATTCATCACAATCGATGGACTGGATTGCTGGATCGCGGACTCATCTGGTGGATCAGGCGACGACCCGTGCAGTGACATTCATTCCGTTGTGGTTACTTGGATTTGCGGACGCTCCAATGTTCGCCTACCTGGTGTTCGTGACGTTTCATGGAACGTTTCTGCACGTCAATTTGCGCTGGGATCTGGGACGCTGGTCGTGGCTGTTCGCGTGGCCTCGATTTCATCACTGGCACCACGCCATCGAACGTGAAGCGATCGACAAGAATTTCGCGGTGCACCTGCCGCTGTATGATTATCTCTTCGGAACTTACTACCTTCCTGGCAAGCAATGGCCTACGGGATATGGCATTTCGGGCCATCCCGTTCCAGAAGGATATTTCAGGCAGTTTGTTTATCCCTTTCGGCGCAAGAAGCCGACGACGGATTCGAAGTCCTGACCCCAGATCCACGACGCAGAACTTTGATCGCAGGGCCATTATGGTGGGCCATTGCAGGCGCGCGAATGTCATAGAATTGCCTTAAGGATTTGCGCAGCAATAAGTGCCGTAGGATGGGCACTCTTGCCCGTCGATGACCTGAAAGGCCGCAGGCAACTTCCGACAGTTGTTGATACGCCGATCCTAAACACATCGGAAGCGAGTGTTTACCAGGCGTGCTCTGGCCGACCTATTCTGCGCCCGCGGCATAGATTGCATGGCAGCCCGCGCAATACTTCGCCGTCTTCTCTTTGGCCTTCGTGAATGTCGCGAAATCTTGATTTCTGGCCGCGTTTGCCATCGTCAAATTGGCATTTTTCAAAAGAGATAAGAATTCTTGATATTCGGGGTCATGGGCCCCGGGGTAACCTTTTGTGCTCAGAATCGTGCAAAAGGCGGATAAGATCAATGTTTTCCGGGTAATTTCCTTGCCGGCTTTTTGGAAGGGACCGGGGTTCTGGAAATTGGCTTTCAGGTAATCTGTTCCCTCTTCGAGAGCGTGCATCAGACTTTGACGTTTGACAACTGTTGTGAATGGGACGATCGGAATGGCTGCTGGCAAGCCAGCCACAGGCGCGCCATCCAGTAAACGAGTGACGTCATCAAATTCTTTCCTGGTGGCTGCATAGGGCTTTTGTCCGAGGCCCCCAGCTGTGGCGGTGACCATTTTCGAAGCAAGATCACGAATGTGCGCAGCTTGCAATTTCCAGCCCACTTTGTCTGGATGAACGGCGGCGATGGCTGCCAACGCAGCGAGACTCGTGCCGTCCCAACGAATTTCTTTGTTATAGTGAGCATTATATTTCCCGATTGACGAGAGATTTTCTGTCAACCGGAGCCGGATTCGTTGGACCTCGTCCTGAATGTCATCCGCTGAAATCAATGCGGCCCACTTGATT
>JAQGHT010000102.1 GCA_028291565.1 Planctomycetaceae bacterium
ACGCTGGGCCCGCCATTGGCTCGACATTGTCCACTTCACCGAAACTCACGGTAACGAATGGAATTACGAAGTCCACCACGCCTGGCGGTATCGCGATTACCTGATTCGCGCCTTCAACGCGGACGTCCCCTATGATCAGTTCGTACGTGAACACATTGCGGGCGACCTGCTGCCTCAACCGCGCTGGAATACTCAGGAACGTTTCAACGAATCGATCATCGGCACGGGCTTTTACCGTTTCGGCGAAGTCAATCACGATGACTGCATTGGCCTGCGTCAAATCGGCTATGACCTGGCCGATAATCAGATCGATACGCTGACCAAAACGTTTCAGGCCACGACAGTCGCCTGTGCTCGCTGCCACAACCATAAACTCGATGCCATTTCGCTCCAGGACTATTACGGACTGTTGGGAGTCATCCGGAGCTCGCGCCTCGCCAGTCACTGCATTGACGCCCCCGACGCAAATGCCGCGCAAATCGCACGGTTAAGGGAACTCAAAGCCGAACTCCGAAAAGAAATCGCTGCGGTCTGGCTGCTGGATGTGCCGCAAATCGCCCGTTACATGGCAGCCGCCGCAGCGAAACGATCCAACCTGCCGGCCGCAGTCGAATTGGCCCAAGGACTGGATCCACAACGACTCGAGAAATGGGTCGCGGTCCTCGCCGATGAAAAGCTGCCGTTGGAAAGTCCACTCGCGGCCTGGCGCACTCTGTCACTGGCTGCAACCGCGGATGCAACAAAATTCGCACCCGAATGGAAGAAACTCGCGGAACAAATCACCAAAGAGGACCGTGAACGGACCGATTTCAATCAGGCAAACTACACAACATTCGCTGACTTTCGAGCGGACCAGGTTCCCGACTGGCAAATCGCTGGCCAGGGACTACAAGGTCCCGCCGGAAAAAGCGGCGACTTTGTGATTCAGCCCGAGGGCGAAATACTCGTTCGCTCAATTCTACCCGCGGGTCGATTCACACATTCAGTGTCAGACAAGCTCAATGGAACATTGCGATCGGCTGTGATTCCACCAGGCAAGAAAAAGATCAGCTTTCAAGTCCTGGGCCAACACAGCAGCGCCGTGAGGCTGGTTTCGAACAATTGCCAACTCAATTACTCCAATTATAAAGCTCTCAAAACCCCGGAGCTCATCTGGATCACATTCTCACCCCCCGACGATCGTGAGAGCCTGCGGACGTATGCCGAACTGATGACGATGTTCGACAATCCTAAGTTTCCCGACCAGTTGAGTGCCCTGGGTGGCGACGGCGATAATTACCGACTTCCCTGGGAGAAAGCAGCGGCCAATCCCCGCTCCAGCCTGGGGATCACCCGAGTCGTCCTGCACGACGACCCTCAGCCACCCAAAGCCGAAGTGTCACATTTGAAACGCTTGCTGACAGGTGCTGAACCGCAGGTTCTCACGGAGCTCTCGGCGCGCTACGCAACAATTCTCGAGCAAGCCATCCGAGCCTGGGCAGATTCTCAGGCAACAGACGATGATGTGCGGTGGCTCGATCCGCTGTTGCGCCGCGAGCTCTTGACGAACAAGCTGAACCAATCGCCCCGCTGTGAAGAGCTCGCCAAACAATATCGTCAAACTGACGCCGAACTGGCACTCCCGCGAATCACATTGGGAATGTCCGACTGCGGACCGGGATTTGCGCAATCGATTTTCATTCGCGGAGACTGTGAACGCCCCAGTGAGGTCACGCCGAGACGTTATCTGGAGGTGCTGTCCAAATCGCCGGAAGTTTTCACGGCCGCAGGCAGCGGACGGTTGGAAATGGCAGAACGCATCGCCAGCCCGGACAATCCGTTGACAGCCCGAGTCATGGTCAACCGGATCTGGCATCATTTGTTCGGGACCGGACTGGTGCGCACGGTCGATGATTTTGGTCACGTCGGCGAATTGCCATCGCATCCAGAATTGCTCGATTATCTTGCGCTGCGGTTGATGGAAGACGGCTGGTCAGTCAAACGACTGATCCGGCAGTTGGTTTTGACACGCGCGTTCCAATTGACGAACCAGCCATCTGCATTGGCCCACGAAGTCGACCCGCAAAATCGGTTGTTGCAACATTACCCCGCGCGACGGATGGAAGCCGAAGCCGTGCGCGATTCCATTCTCTCGGCATCTGGGCGGCTGGATCACACCCTGTTTGGCATGAGCATCCAGCCATTTCGAGAGAAGGAATACGCGGACCGCCGGCTCTTTCCCGGCCCCTTGGATGGGAATGGACGTCGCAGTGTCTACATCAAAAACAATCTGATGGAAGGCCCGAAATTTCTCGCTGCGTTCAATTTTCCGGGAGGCAAGGTCACCCAGGGCCGCCGCGATGTCACCAACGTCCCGGCTCAAGCCCTGGCATTATTGAACGACCCGTTCGTCTTGCAGCAGGCCGACATGTGGTCGCAACAGCTTATCAAACGTGAGAACGACACAGTTGCGGCCCGTATCAATGCCATGTTTCAAACGGCCCTCAACCGACTGCCCACGAATGAAGAACGAGATCGCTTCGAGCAGACCGTCAAGCAGTTCGCAGATTTGCACCAAGTTCCCGCAGAGGGCGTCTTGAAAAACCAGCCCGTGTGGAAAGAGATGTCCCACGTGTTGTTTAATGTGAATGAATTTATTTATATCCCGTAGTAAAGTAGTTGTAACATACAAAAGTCCTGCGGCCCAAAGGGTCGACAGCCCAGGCCATCGGCTTGGGAAAAGGCAGGTATTAGGGCCGCCCTCGTTGGGGCTTGAATATCAAATGGGCACTTTTTCCCAGGGTTTCACCCTGGGCTGACATAGTGCCACCCCTTTCGGGGTTGATGACTCAAAAGTTTACATTGAGAGAATTATGTCGTTCAATCGCCGCGAAATGCTTCGAACGTCGGCCAATGGTTTTGGGCTGCTTGCGTTGTCCGGCCTATTGGCTGAGACTTCGCTGGCCGCACCTCAATCCAATGTCCCCGGGGGATTGCCGGCCCCTCACTTCCCGCCGAAGGCAAAAAACGTCATCTTCTGCTTCATGGACGGCGGAGTTTCGCATGTGGACTCGTTTGATCCCAAGCTGAAGCTCGCGGAACTGGATACGAAACCGTTCACGGAATCCAAGAATCCGACCGCGAACGGCAATCGTCAGTGGTTGAAGAGCCCCTGGGAATTCAAACAGCACGGCAAAAGCGGGATGCCGATCAGCAGCCTGTTTCCGCACATTGCGACCCATGCAGATGATCTCGCCGTGATTCGTTCAATGAAAGCCGAACTGCCGATCCACTCGACTGGCGTCCTGTTTCTGCACACCGGCTCCAACAACGCCGGTCGCCCCAGTCTCGGGTCCTGGGTCAATTACGGACTGGGCAGCGAAAACCGGAATCTGCCTGGATTCGTCGTCTTGAGTTTTGGTGTCGTGCCGTGTGGTGGCCTGGAAACATTTTCCAACGGCTTCTTACCCGCGAGCGAACAGGCGACACTCTTTCAAGCCGACGGGATTCCCATCGACAACATCACACCGGCAGACAAAAATGCTCTGATCCAGCAGGCAAAACTCGCCCTGCTCCGCGGTCAAAACTCGGCGTTTTCCCAAACGCTCGGCAACAACGATGCGGTAGAATCGGCCATCAAGAATTACGAGATGGCCTACCGCATGCAGTCGCTCGTTCCGGATATTCTGGATCTCAGTCGCGAAACCGAAGCGACGCAAAAACTGTATGCGATCGATTCGAAAGTACCGTCGCAGCGCCTCTACGGAATTCAGTGCTTACGGGCCCGCCGGCTGGTGGAATCGGGCGTTCGGTTTGTTGAAATCACCTGTCCGCCAGGTGCCTCTAATGGAACGTGGGATCAGCACGGAGATCTTAAGAAGGGTCACGAGAAAAATGCCCTCGATACCGACCAGGCGATTTCCGGCCTGATTCAAGACCTGAAAGCACGTGGTCTGTTCAATGAAACACTGATCGTCTGGGCTGGAGAATTCGGCCGGACTCCGCATTCTTCCGGCCGGGACGGACGTGACCATCACCCCGAGGGGTTTTCCGTCTGGCTGGCAGGCGGAGGCGTGAAGGGCGGCACGGTCTATGGGGCGACCGATGAACTGGGAATGCATTCCGTGGAAAACATCTGCACCATGCACGACTTACACGCCACGATCCTGCACCTGTTAGGTCTCGATCACGAGCGTCTGACCTTCCGCTTCAGCGGACGAGACTTCCGTCTGACCGACGTACACGGTCACGTCGTACATCAAATTGTGAGCTGACAAATCAACAACATACCACGCCATCGGGCCCGCCCCGGTGGGTCCCCGGCCTTTGCACTACTTCGTGGTCTACTTCCCTGGTCTGTCTCATCCAAGACCGCGATCCCGGATGATTCGCGACAGCGTACAAGACTGAAACGCAAATTCAGATAATACTCAGTATTTGAGATGGCTGACACGCTTCCAGGATCTCAGGACCAAGGCCGGTTGTAATGACCTGAACAGGCAATTTGTGAAGAATCTGGATGTCGCAAATCGTTCGAGACTCCTCGTGCCGCGCTTCGCGTGTCTCTCGGCCTGGGACCCGATGAATCGGGTCACGACAAGCGTGAGGTCACTATGCGCCCTCTATTTCGCGGCTCCATCGCCTTTTAATGTGAAGTCGAAGCTATTGGAGACCGCTTCGACGGACTCGACGAGTTCGGTTTTCTCATTGTAGCGTGCTGGAATGTACTGCTCCTTGGCAGAGATGTCCTCGCCCATGGCTCCTTTGGTGGCTTTGCCTGGAACTTCGCGCATCGCCCTGATCTTGACCAACTTCTTTCCCTCTTTCGCTTTCAACGAAAACTTACCGTCCGTAATCGGGCCGGCGTCGGGTGCGACGCCCTTTTCATCTGATTCGAACGTGATTTCGCCCGACTTCACCGGTTGTCCGTCAAATGTGATCGTTCCTGATACCGAGAATGTTGGTGGAGCATCACTGCCCGAGCCGCATCCCAAGACGAAACAGGTCAGGAGCACACCGATGGAAGCAATTCGAAGCATGTTTCTCTCAATAGAAGTATGTCGATTTCAGAAAGTTTTAAGAATCCCTGACCCATATGACCTATGGCTGTCGCGCACGTTGTACGCAACAGCCACAGACTTCTGCAAGGATTTCGCTCTCGTCAGCGTTAAATTTGAGCTTAATTGCTCTTAGAAGTCGCCGATGACCTCGCCACCCGCGATCGATCCCAATCCGTTCCACGTCACAGTGCTGATATTTTCAGAGACGAAACGGATTGCACCATCTCCCATCAAGACGTGAGCACCGCCGATATGATAACTTCGGGCATATTGCACATTGTTTCCGGCTCCGGCGCAAGGACGCCGAATTCCATTAATACAATAACTCGATTGATCACCGACCGTGGTATTCGGAGGCAAGAACGTGCTGAACAGAACGTTACCTTCCCAAGTATTGTAATAACGTCCGCGAAGGTCGTGACTGCCTGTGTCGACAGTCAAGAGAATCTCACTTCCCATGGCGGTATTCGATGACCCGTCAGTCACGTTGGCCAGCGAGATTTTTGAAAGCGGAAAGAACATGCCGTTCATACCAGTCGTGCCGCTTCCAGTGAACTGCGTTGAGCCAGCACACAAGACATAGTCGCCATGGAATCCTTGCGAAGCAGCGGCAGAACCTGCACCGGCGGTCATCACTTTGGGGTTCACACCGTCGGACGGGCACATAAATCCAGGAATAATCGATTCGTGAGCGGTCCAGGCATAGGCACCAGAACCGCTTGACATCTGAGGGGACAAGATCGCATACAAGGGCGCTTGATCCACGTAGGGAAGTAACTGCTGCATCCAGCAGGATCGTGCACCACCATAAGCGCCTCCGACCAAATCGGCCCCGAACGGGTTGAATTGCCCCGGTGGAAACACTCGAAAAGTGTCGTGATACGTGTGGAGGGCGATTCCAAGTTGTTTGAGATTGTTTTTGCACTGTGTCCGACGGGCCGCTTCACGGGCTTGCTGTACAGCGGGCAGCAACAGTGCGATCAAAACCGCAATAATTGCAATCACAACCAACAGTTCAATCAACGTGAATCCGCTCTTTCGCGCTTTGAGCATCATACGCTTCTCCTGGAGAATGATCGAAAAATCATCAATTGAGCCACCAGAATGTGGCTCAAAAATCACGCCCTTTAGAATTTGATAAACCGAACTCGACGGTCAATATGACAAAAATTTGTCACGGAACATTTAAGAACATATGACGTCCAGTCTGAGTATCAACCGCAATTCTGTCAACTGGAGTCCTAATCATTTCTTTAGATTCGTCTAGATTGATATCAGCCCAGAATTGCCGCGATCAGCGGCTATTCAAGGTCAAGACTGCTCGCAAGTTGCGCCTGGTCAATTGTTTTCCCCGTTCACCATGGCCTTTGACAATTGATCACTCAGACGATACCCACCCAAGATCATTTGCCGTTGTGCGACTTCGCCGGCAGTCTTGAGATATCCGTTCGGAAGAGCTGGGCCAGTCGGGGTCGGGTGTTCAAACTTCAGATTTGGCCAGAAAAACAGCTCACTGAAATCTGAGACGGTCAATGAGGAAGAATCTCTTTGATTTCAGCACATTCCCGGCCAAATGTGAAATTTGAATACCCGACCCCAATTCGGTGACATTCAACTTCCTGGTATCGTTGTCGTGTTCCAGAATTCGTGACAGGGCCACCCACCAGCTAAAACCATTGAGTATCTTGCGTTTGCCGCGAGACGACACCATTTCGCGAACGTTTGATTTAAGAACTCATTCAATCAAGCAACAGAACCAAAGCTCGCAAAGTGATATCGAAACACGAATTGCAAGGATGTTGATTGACAAAAGTTTCACCGTTCATCGGAGGTCGCCGAATTGGGGTCGGGAGGGCGAGGCACCTGGAGGGTACCCGACCGAGTCTCGGCGAGCTTTAGCTCGACGTCCGGCGGAGGCTTTTACAGAGCCTCCGCCG
>JAQGHT010000125.1 GCA_028291565.1 Planctomycetaceae bacterium
GGTTCAGGACGCATGTTTCTGCCCTTGAGCCTGGCGATTTCGTTCTTCGTCCTGTGGGTCTATTCGGGACTCAGTTCGCCGGCCGGCATGGTGCGCATCATGGCCTGTGACAGCACGCAGACGCTGCGAAAATCGATCTTCCTGCTGAGCGTTTACAACTGCTTTATCTACATTCCGTTGATCATTATCGTGGTCTGCGGACGGACATTCTTCCCGGATCTGACGTCGACGGATGAGATTGTGCCACGGATGGCGTTGAAAATGACGGATGGAATGACATTCAGTTCGTTCTGGGCGGGTCTGATTCTGGCGGCGCCCTTCGGGGCCATCATGGCGACAGTCAGCTCATATCTTGTCGTGATCTCGTCCGGCCTGGTGCGTGATGTGTACCAGCGATTCATCAACCCGCATGCAACCGAACATCAATTGCGATTGATGTCGTATATGGCGATGATCATCGTCGGCGTGATCGCTGTCGTTTCGAACATTAAGCCTGTGAATTATCTACAGGCTCTGGTTGTCTTCAGCTCAACCGGTACGGCATGCACGTTCCTGATTCCCGCCTTGATGTCGGCCTATTGGCGGAGGGCGTCGGTCCCTGGAGTTCTCGCGGCGATGATTTCGGGGGCCAGCGTGGCGTTATCGCTGTATTTGATGGGCTTTATCAGCAGCATTCCCGAAGCCCTGAACTTGCCGGCCAACGGTGCCATCGGTCAGGTCACAGATTTTCGGCCTTATTACCTGTTGGGATATGACCCGATTGTTTGGGGCCTGAGTATCTCCGCGATCGCCGGAATTGGGGTCAGTTTGGTGACACGGCCCCCGAGCCCGGAGTTGATCAGTAAGTTGTTTGATGCCCAGCCAGTGGTTGCGAAGAAATAAGCGAGCGTCAAGGCTGATGGGACGAAGGGGACTGATAAGTCCTATACGTCCCGTCAGCGCCATTCAAATGCCGCCAGTCTTGTCAACCAGTTTCGGGCAAAGCTGAACCACTCCGAAGTAACGGGGGCGATCGGAACACGTTCTGTGTTGCTCGATGTGCTTTCGACTTGTCAATTCCTTCAAATTCCTTCGGACTTGAAACTCCACCCCAGACTCCTACACTTGAAAGGACGAATACCAACTTTCAAGATCGAGGTCGATATGGCGGCGAGTGAAGAGACTGTCAATGCCTTGCGGGCGGCGCTCAGCGTTTCGCCGGACAACGTTCCGCTCCGTCAACATCTGGCCGCGACGTTACTGGGACTCGGTCGCTACGGGGACGCCGAGACGGAATTTCGCCAGGCACTCGCCATGGCACCCGATAATCTCGAATTGAAGCTGGGACTGGCGAATGCGTATTCCCAACAAGGCAAGAACTCGCATGCTCTCGTGATTGTGGAAGATCTTATTAAACTTCCCAAAGCACCGGCAGCGTCTTTTGTTCTGTACGCCCGGCTATTGTCGGCGGCCGGGGACGAGCGGCGTGCGGCGAGCATGTATCGGCGAGCTATCGATCAGGATCCTGATGTCGCGGATGAAGAATTGGCGGACCGACTGGGAGTCGTGGACGAATCGGGACCGCCTGCCTTTGAAAGCGAGGTCGATGATGAAGGTCGACAACGCGCAGCATTTGACGGACCGGCGGGTGAAGTGAAAGCCAATCTGGAACGACCGAAAATCGGCTTCTCTGATGTCGGCGGCATGGAAACGGTCAAAGAAGAGATCCGGCTGAAAATCATTTATCCGCTGACGCACGCGGAACTCTACAAGGCTTACGGTAAAGCCATCGGCGGAGGCATTCTGCTGTATGGGCCTCCCGGATGTGGCAAAACGCATCTAGCCCGCGCGACGGCTGGAGAAATCAAGGCGAAGTTCCTGGCCATTGGCATCAATGACGTCCTTGATATGTGGATGGGAAATAGCGAAAAGAATCTGCATGCGTTGTTCGAACAGGCCCGATCGAATACACCGTGCGTGCTGTTCTTTGATGAAGTTGATGCATTAGGCGCCAGTCGATCAGACTTGCGTCAGGGTGGCGGACGGCAGTTGGTCAATCAGTTTCTGGCGGAACTCGACGGGATGCAGGCATCGAATGATGGTCTACTGATCCTGGCTGCCACGAATGCTCCCTGGCAGATGGATACCGCGTTTCGACGGCCTGGACGATTTGATCGCATTGTGTTTGTGCCACCTCCCGATGAAGTCGCACGGGCCGAAATCTTGCGGATCATCTGCCACAACAAGCCCGTCGACCGTCTCGATTTTGATCAGATGGCCAAGAAGACACATGACTTTTCCGGTGCTGATCTGAAGGCCGTGCTCGACATCGCCATCGAAGGCAAACTGAAAGAGGCGCTCAAAGATGGCATTCCGAAGCCATTGACCACGAAAGACCTGTTGGCGGCTGCGAAATCGGTCAAACCGTCTACGAAAGATTGGTTCGCCACGGCGCGGAATCACGCGCTGTATTCCAACCAGAGCGGCCTGTACGATGATATCCTCAAGCACCTGAAACTGATTTAACCTGCCGAATGGTTACCGATGAATGTACATCTGATGCGGGCCGGTTTGCTGATGGAGCAAAGTCGCTGGCAAATGGCCGAGCAGGAATTGCGTCAGGCACTGATGCAAGACGGCGACGATTCCGACGCCCATCGCTTATTGGCTTTGTGTCTGGATGCGCAGGATCGATACGACGATGCCGAAAACGAAGCGCGAATGGCAATTCACCTCGCGCCTGATGATTCTTCAGCACATGCCGCCCTCGCTGGAGTCTTGACCAGTCGCAACCGGTTCGACGCCGCTTTGGATGCGGTTGGCGAAGCCTTACGTCTGGATCCGTACAATTCCCGTACCTTCGGCTTGGCCAGTTTCCTGTGGTTTCAAAAGAAGGAATGGCAGAGGTCTCTCGAAACCGCAGACAAGGGATTGGAAATTGATTCCGAAGACCGCGGCTGCCTCAATTACCGTGCCATGGCTCTCGTCAAATTGGGCCGGCAGGCCGAAGCCGAGCGTACGTTGGACGGAGTCCTGGCACTCGATCCCAACGATTCACGATCTCATGCCAATCAGGGCTGGACTTCGCTGGAACGTGGTGAACGAGATAAGGCGCTGGTCCATTTTCGAGAAGCCTTAGCACTTGATCCGATGAACGAGTGGGCTCGACAGGGCATGCTGGAAGCGCTGAAAGCAAAATACTTTCTGTATCGCATTCTGCTCAGTTATTTCCTGTTCATGGCGAAGTTGAGCACGCGGACTCAGTGGATGATCATGATCGGGATGTTCGTGCTGCAGAATCTCGTCGCGGATATCTCGCGCCGGAATCCCGCCGCCGCGCCATATTTGAAATGGCTCCTGTTCACATATTCCATTCTGGTGCTATTCACCTGGTTGGGTTATCCGCTTTTTAATCTGTTGTTGTTCACCAATCGCTTCGGCCGCTTGACATTGTTTCGAGAGCAAAAACAAGGCGCCATAACCGTCGGGACGCTCTTGTTGTGTGCCGCGAGCAGTTATGGCTTGAGCTGGTATTGGAGCGATATCGTCTTAGAAATCGGTGCTCTGTACGTGGCCATCCTGGCCATTCCGGCATCCGCGATCTTTTTGTGCCCGGAAGGCCGTCCGAAATGGACCATGCTGGGAGTAACCGTCCTGCTGGGTTGCGTCGCCTTTTCGCCGATCGTGTTCGATCTGGCTGAGCGTCTGGGCTGGCAACTGCTGAATGACCAGGGACAGGAAACACTGCTGTGGTCCCTCAAGAACTATGTCTGGGGGATTATCGCGAGCCAGTTTCTGGCGAATTATTTGATAAATCAGCGGCCCGAACGGTAAGTATCAGGCCATAGGATGCTTCATACGTACAGAAATGAGGCATTCATTGGACTGAGCCCGGTGAGTCGGCGATGTCACATGGATAGCCGCGCATTATCGCTTCAAATGCTCGCATGGGCAGAATGAACCTTCCTGGATCCCATCATTCTGCCACACCTGA
>JAQGHT010000144.1 GCA_028291565.1 Planctomycetaceae bacterium
AAAGACTTGGGGAGCGGTGGGGGTCATCCCATTGGTTTTACGGTCGATGAGTTTTGCAGTGAGTGCTCAGAGTTCAGAAGTTCGCGACACGAGCCGTCCGATATCCCTCTCCCTTACCGAGAGACAAGCCGTTGGCATGTGAATTGCCCCTTCAAATAATGCTAGACAACAACAAAACATGACCACCAAAACACTCATCGCAGATTCATCGGCCACGAATTCGGCCGGTAACTCCGCCCGCAATTCCGCAGCCGAAAAGGCAGGCGTGCGCCGGCGCGTCTGTCACGTGAGTCTCGGATTGTGCACGGGAGGCATGGAACGCCTGTTGGTCGAATTCGCCCGCTGTGACGATCGTGAACACTACGAACTGCATTTCATTGCTCTGCACAATACAGGGCAGCCTGCGGAAGATATCCGCTCGCTAGGCTGTACCGTGCATCTGCTGCCCGATCTGCGAGGCAAACCCTGGGCTCAATGGCTGGCGCTCGTACGGTGTTTCAAGAAACTCAAACCGGACGTTGTTCACACACATAATGCCTATCCCCATTTTTATGGAACCCTGGCGGCCCGCTGGTGTCGTATTCCCGCCGTACTGAACACCAGGCACGGCCGTCGGATCGGCACGACTTGGCGCGCCCGGACCTGGTTTTGGATCGCCGGAATGCTGGCAGACCGCGTCGTCGCCGTTTCGGATGACGCCGCGAAGTTGTGTTTGAAAGACGTTTCGTTGCCGCAACGGAAGGTGGCTCGCATCTGGAACGGCATCGATCTGTCACGTTTCGCGTTTCGAGGTCCCGCGTCCGATCCAATCGCAATTTCCGTCGCACGACTGTCCCCTGAAAAAGATTTCCCAACGCTGATTCGAGCGGTCGCTCTGGCCGCAGAGGTTGTTCCGGAATTGCGGCTCCAGATCGTCGGAGATGGTCCAGAATGGTCGCGACTGGAACAACTGATTCTGGAACTGGGCCAATCTTCACGCATTCAACTGTTGGGCGAACGTCAGGACATCCCTGAACTTCTCGCCACAGCCGGCTTCTTCGCGACGGCGACACTGACAGAGGGAATCTCGCTGACTTTGCTGGAAGCAATGGCCTCGGGGTTGCCAGTTCTGGCCACCAATGTTGGTGGAAATCCCGAGATCGTTGAAGAGGATCGAACGGGCTACCTGGTCTCTGAAGGGAATCCCGAAATTCTGGCAGCCGCGCTGATTCGCATGGTACATGGCAGTGGTCTGTGGCCAGAACTTGGACGACAGGGCCGGAAGCGAGTGGAACAGCATTTTTCTAATCAAAATATGGTGGGCAGTTACGAAAAGCTCTACACCGATTTATTGCAGGGGTAAGAACTGTCATGTCAAGTACGTTGCAAGCTGAGACTCAGATCGCGACATCTCCCGATGCACCACAAGCCTCGGAACTTCAAATTGAAATTCAGGATCTGGTCGCGGAAATCAACAATCCCCTTTCGGTCATTCGTTCCGAATGGCAGGAACTATTCGAGCGTGATGCCGCGGCGACCATTTTTCAGCATCCAGAATATGCGATCTGCGAATTGGGGCACCTTCCCAAAAGTAAGTTGCCCTGTCTGATGCTGCTCGCACGGCATCAGGGACGGCTCGTTGGTTTCGGCGCATTGGTACCGAAAGTGAGTCGTTCGACACATGTCGGCGGTGTTGGCCCCAGCATGAAGATTCATGGATACCGGCTCGTCGGGAACCGTTTTCTCGGTGGGAGTCATTCCACTGTGGAACAGAGCCTCCTGGAAGCGGCCATGCGAGAAGTTCGCAAACGCGGCGCACGGTTCCTGCTGATTGAGGACCTCGATCAATCGGCATCACTCTTCGAAAAATCGAAAAGCCTGGAGCAGCGAGGATTTCGTGTTTATTCGCCGACGGGTATGCAGGTTCGACTGAAGATCCAATTGCCAAAGACGTATGCGGAATACTGGAGCAAATTCTCGGGTAAGACACGCAGTACCTTCCGTCGGCAGGAGAAACGACTGGGTGATTTCCGCGTTGTCTATTCGAACTCGGTGGAACATGTCGCGGATTTTCTGAGGGATGCGAATCAAATCTCCGTCAATACGTGGCAGACTGAGCAATTCGGATTGCGGATCAGGAATGACCAGTTCGAGCTGGCTCAATTCACGTTTTTCGCCAATCAAGGAGCCTTGCGGTCTTATCTACTCTATCTCGGCGACCTGCCTGTGACGTTCGTAGTCGGCATGCAATTCCGAGGCGTTTTCCGATACGACGAAGTTGGTTTTGACCGCAAATATCACTCTGTCGCACCGGGTAAGATTTTACTGATCAAACTGCTGGAAGACCTCTTCGCCCATGACACTCCGCAATGGTTTGATTTTGGCATGGGTGATGCCGACTACAAGCGGGTCTTCGCCAATCACGAATCGACAGCCGGTAATGTTTGGATTCTACCACCAGGGCTACGCAGTCAATGTCTGGTCGCCTTTCTGAACGGATCTCGCAAGATTCGCCAGCTGGGTCGGAGCATGACCCAGGCACTTGGGTGGTATACCCGAATGAGGCAGAAATCGAGGCTTGGTGCGTCAGTGGATGTCAACGCGAAAGACGTACTGAAAGAAGTTGCGGCGGCTGATGAACCAGGTGAAGGTGTCGCGAATAATCCAAAGACTGCCCCCAAAAAGACGAAGAACCAGAAGTCAAATGTCCCCCAGCAACCGTAGCGTTCGCCTCTGGTTTGTGCGTCTGCCTGGTTCGATATCGATTTGGAAACCGCAGTGAAGCGGTTCCTGTTCGAAGCGAGTCAGGAACCATCGTTGTCCATTTCGTTTGAGTGTTAATTCAGCACACATTCGTATTCCTAGAACCTGCTATTATGCGTCTCTTGTTTTTTTCAAACGTGTTCCCTCAGCCGTTGTCCCCCAACAAGGGGACATTTAATGGGGCATTAGTGCGTGCGCTCGCCCGGGATCACCTGGTGCACGTCGTGTGCCCCATCGCCTGGACGGAGCGGCTGATCCGTTGGAATGCCGCCTTTTCGGCGCAACCGATTTTACTCGAACCCGCCGTCACGGCTTCGTTTCCGACCTTCTGGTATCTACCAAAATTTTGCCGCACGAAGTATGACTGGTTCCTTGAGCGCAGTGTCCGGCATCGAGTCAACCGCGATCTGCAAGCCTTTCAGCCGCACGCGGTGCTCTCGTACTGGGCGCACCCGGATGCTGCGGTCGCAGTTCGAATTGCGCGTGAGCGCGCGATTCCCGCAATCACGATGGTCGGCGGTTCCGACGTCTTATTGCTGGGACGGCAAGGAGCTCGCCGTACTGTGATTTTGAAGACTCTGCACGAATCCGATGCGGTTATCGCCGTCAGTCAGGACATCGCCGAGAAATTGAAGCAGGACGGTATTCCGGGCAATAAACTCCATGTGGTACGGCGTGGTGTCGAGGAAACAGTTTTTTATCCTGGAGATCTGTCCGAGGCTCGAAAGAAGCTCGGTTTGCGTGAAGATCGTCCGCTCATTGTCGGCGTTGGAAGACTGGTCCCGGTCAAAGACTGGCCCACGCTCATCGAAGCCTGTGGGTTGCTCAAAAAGCGAGGAGTTGTTGTCGATTGTCATTTGCTGGGCGGCGGTCCGTTGCAGGATCAATTATCGAAGCAAATTGCGAAACTTGGACTGCAGGACCAGGTCACCCTGAGCGGCGGACAACCTCAAGCGGTTCTCGCGGACTGGTATCGTGCCGCAAATCTGGTTGTCTTGCCGAGCCTTTCCGAAGGTGTACCCAATGTGTTGTTGGAAGCGATCGCCTGCGGGACGCCATTCGTCGCATCGAACGTGGGCGGGATTTCCGAAATCGCCGATCCCTTAATTCACAGCCTCGTTCCTCCAGGCGAGCCGACATTTTTCGCGAACGCCATTCAAGACCGACTGAGATCGTCTGCGCCACTGGCGTCTCGTCGATTCCAGCCCCAGTCCTGTCAATCCTCGGCCCGTCGCGTGGCAGATATCATCGAAATGTGCCGGCTTTCGCGCGACGCTGACACGAAGTCTGCGCTACGACGTGCGGCTGATACGGTCATTTCCGCGGGGGGACAGACGATCGCCACGTCGGTGGCAGGGAGGCCCGAATGAATCCACTTCGCCAAGCCATCAAATTCACAATGACCGGTTTGCTGCCGCGTCAAAAGTGGTTAGTGAACGGACCTCGTTCCGCCAATGGGATTGCCCTCACTTTTGACGATGGACCCCATCCTGAATTCACGCCACGCCTGTTGGATGAACTTCAGCGGCAAGGTGTCGCCGCAACATTTTTCGTCGTCGGAGACGCCGCGGCGCGCTACCCGGAACTCGTGCGACGCATGGCAGTCGAGGGCCATGCTGTGGGAACCCATTCCTACACGCATTCTGAACCACGACAGACTTGCGCAAAGCAGCTGCTGAACGAAGTTCGCCGATCGCTCGATTTGTGTGGCAATTTGATTGGCTATGAGCCGACTCTCTTCCGGCCTCCCAAAGGGCAATTGACACTCGCCAAGACCTTAGGACTCTGGAAGCTGAAACAAACGGTTGTCCTTTGGAACCAGGATCCCCGCGATTATCAGGGGCTCAGCGGAATTCAGTCGTGGTTGAATCAATATCAGCCCAGGGGCGGCGATATCGTGCTCATGCACGATATTCACCCCCATTGCATCGCGGCAATCGCGCCTTTGGTGCGATTGGCGGAAGCCCGACAACTGACAGAGTTTGTCCGAGTGGATCAGTGGATTCAGAAACCAAAACGAGAGGTTTCGGACTTAGAATTACAGTCGATTCAAAAAACATAACATGCACAACGTTTTGTATCCCATCGCATCAGTACGCCGATGTGAGGGGATACAAAACTCCCCGGAAATCGCGTCCATGTCGACTCATATACTTGAAAACACAATTGCGGAAACCGAGACCGTTCCGCCATTAACCAAACGGCTGTTACTGATCAGCTATCATTTCCCTCCCGTGGGGGGGGCCGGTGTACAACGCCCATTGAAATTCGTCAAGTATCTCCGCCGTTATGGCTGGGATGTTTCGGTCCTGATGGCGGCGAATCCTTCAGTCCCGGTCTTTGATGAAAGTCTGTGCCGTGACCTGCCAGACGATCTGGTCATTGAGAAAGCTCGGACCTGGGAACCCGATTACAGAACCAAACAACAACTGGCGGGAAAAACTCAAACGGGACCTCATGCCGCAGGTCGAATGGGAATCGTTGGCAGGATAAAAGGTCTGGTCAAAGGTGCTGTGAAAGGCGTGGCCAATACCCTGCTTCAGCCCGATCAGCAAATGTTATGGTTGCCGAATGCATTAGGGGCGGCTCGCCGGTTGCTGAAGCGATTGCCCCATCATGCGATTTTAGCCACGGCTCCTCCCTATTCGAATCTCATTCTCGGAACGATGTTGAAACGGCGATCTGGACTGCCCCTGGTCGTGGACTATCGCGACGAATGGGATCTCAGCAGTCAATATCTAGAAAACAGTAAGCGAGATTGGTTGTCGCGCGTCGTTCAGGAACGAATGCAACGCTCAGTCCTGCGCCGCGCAGATGCGATCATTGCAACAACTCAAGGCAGCACGCAAAGACTGCAGCAGCGGGCACAGGAAGCCGGCAGCAAAGCACCCGCCTATTGCATCTTCAATGGATTCGATGAAGCTGATTTCTCACATCACTCGACTGGTTCGCCGAAGAAGAACTGTGAACGCACGCGATTCCAACTGGTCTATACTGGCACGTTGTGGAACTTGACGACGGTTGAACCTCTGGTACGGGCGATCGAGCGACTCCATTCTGATCTGCCTGAACTGCTGGAGCGTTTAGAGTTGGTGTTTGTCGGACGCAAGACTCCGGAACAAATCGCCATCCTCAATCGGATCAGCGGTACCCGTTGTCAGGTCATTTTACGAGATTACTGTGACCATTCGGAAGCGTTGGGATTGATGGCGGAGGCGGATGCATTGTGCCTGCTGTTAAGTGGAGTTCCCGGCGCGGAACGCGTCGCGCCGGCGAAATTGTTCGAGTATCTGGCGCTCCGTAAACCGATTCTGGCGATCACTCCGGAAGGTGAGACAGCTGCGATCGTTCGCCGCTACTTCCCACAAAATCAGTTTGAGCCGTCCAATGATCACGGTATCGCAAATTGGCTCAGTGAACGACTGGCCGTTTTTCCAGAGACGGGTCGCGAGGATCTGGAACGTGCCGAACCCGCTGATCTCACCGAATTCACCAGACTGCATCAGACCGGTCAATTGGCTGAGGTTCTCAACACGCTGGTAAAGTAGGACTCAGAACGCCGAATCCTTTTCCGAAGAAAATTATGTTGCGTCAATTCTTAGAAGATGTTCGTCAAAAAGCCGTGTGGTGTTACGGCTCTTCGAGCTGGCGGGCACAGCTGAAAACGCTGCTGACCGACGGTACGGCGGCCATGTTCTGGTATCGCGCGATGCAATACTCGCAGCACTGGCGGTTGACACCGCTCAGTATGATCTTCAACAAGATCAACGCCGTTTGCTGTCAGTGCATTATCGGCCGCGGTGCGGAATTCGGGCCGGGATTTGTGCTGATTCACAGTCAAGGCGTTGTCATCAATGGCAATGTCCGGGGCGGGCGGCAGATCTTCATTGAACATCAAGTCACGATCGGGGCCGAAAAGAACCAGACTCCGATTCTCGAAGACAACATCTTCATCGGCGCCGGTGCAAAAATCATCGGGCCCGTGCGAATCGGACGCTGGTCTCGGATTGGTGCGAATGCTGTCGTGGTTCATGACGTGCCCCAGGGGGCGACGGTTGGCGGCATTCCCGCCCGCGTATTGCGGCAGCGCGCTGTTACTGCCGAAGGACTGACCTCAGACGACACGGCTGCTGATGGGCCAGGCGCGATGACATCGCAAGAAGGAGTCTCTTCATGAACGCGTTCGAGATTCTCTTTTGGACTTGTGCCATCGGCGTCAGTTACACATATCTGGGTTATCCCATTCTGGTGTGGCTGATTTCGCGCCGCTATCCTGATCCGGTGCTGGAGGCTCAGAATGCATTTCCTCCCACGGAATGGCCCCGCGTGTCACTGATTATCGCAGCGTACAAAGAAGAAAAGGTCATACTGCCACGGTTAGTGAATGCGACCTTACTGGACTATCCTCCAGAAATGTTGGAGATTCTCGTCGGTGTCGATGGTCAGGAAGATTGCACGGGCGAACTGGTGGAATCTTTCATTGATTCCCGAATTCGGCTGGTCCAGTATCCCCAGCGCCGAGGCAAGGCATCGGTCCTCAATGACACGGTGCCTCAGGCACAAGGAGAAATCCTCGTTTTCTCCGATGCCAATACGATGACGAAGCCCGATTCATTGAAGCATCTCGTGCGGCACTTTCGAGATTCGCAAGTGGGATCGGTCTGCGGAAAGCTTGAATTGGTGGATTCGGCGAGTGGGCAAAATGTCGACGGCATTTATTGGAAGTACGAGAACTTTCTCAAAGGTTGCGAGAGCCGCATTAATGGCTTGCTGGGTGTGAATGGCGGCATCTACGCCCTGCGGAAAGAGCTGTATGAAGCAATTCCCACCAATGCCATTGTCGACGATTTCCTGATCGGAATGCGCGTTCATTTACAGTACAAACGGTTGATCTACGATCCAACGGCGGTCGCGCTTGAGGAAACTCCCGATACGATACAACAGGAGTTTCAGCGAC
>JAQGHT010000153.1 GCA_028291565.1 Planctomycetaceae bacterium
TCAACCAATTGAGCAGAGAACTCTTACCGACATTAGGACGGCCAATAATGGCAACTTTGGGGACCGACATTGCAAAACACCTCGACAGTATCAAAACCGCTAGTTTACACTGTCGGATGCAAAGAAAGTAGCCTTCAGGGTTTGAGAGTGCTAAAGGCAACACCAGGAGTGATCTGCGACCCCTCTGCCATTGGGCTTGTCGCTGAATTCGTGACAATTCGGGTCGATCGATGTATTCCGCCCGAAATCTCACTATTTCAGCTATGCGGAAGGCGCCAAAATAGAATCCCTCACGGCGTAACCCGGCGAGTCCACGTCCTCTTTACTACTTTGCAGGATTCACAGCGGCATTCAAATGCTGGCCGTAGACATCCAGATGCCGGGCCAACGAGACTTCAATCGCATGGTGTTCGATGTTGTAAATGCGTCCTGCCTGGCCAGTCTGTCGCCATAAGCCACTTTCAATAAAGGATTTGAGCGCCAAGGACCATTCCTGTGGTGTGGCCGCTGGAGGCATGACTCGACCAAATCGCGACACATAGCCTCCCGGGTCAACCTGGGCCAGAATGCCCGTTTCATGCACGCTCGCTTCCTGAAAGGCTGTGGCCAATCCTTCTCGCATCGCCGGGTGAACCAGAACCCAGGCGCGGCTCAGAATGTCGAACATTCGCTGATTATCGAACGGATCGAGGAACCCCACGACTTCCAGATTGGGCACACTCGCGAACAACCTTTCCAGATGCCGTTGATACGAAGCATCGTGAGCCCGGCCAACGATCACGAAATCGTATTCGGGTGTCAAGCGCGCGATTTCGGCGAACATTTCAGGCCGTTTGCGAGGATCCAGCCGCGCGACAAACGCACACATTGGTTTCGTGGATTTGACGAATGGTCCGTTGGGAATTGGCACGGGTTTGGGCAAGACTTCCGGTAGTTCTGCCAGTCCATAGTGCTGTTTCGTTTTCTCGCGCAAGCAATCCGCTTCAACATACACGCCGTCAGCGGCCCGAACGGTTTGCCGTACCAGGAATCCATCTTCATAAAACCACTGGGCGGGGGCTTTGAGCCGTCGTTGCCAGGTCGCATGCCGAAATTCGGTCCACCAATCCACGCTGTCGCGCGGATCCATCGAGGTCACGAGATGAATCGATTTCGGCAGGGCGCGCTGGACCTGATATCCGGCAAAGTTCGGTTCCTGCAAATGGTAAATGTCGGCGTTGATTTGTTTGTAGATCGGAGATCCCAGGAATACGGCGGTCCACGAGATCCCATGGACGAACATCCCATCCAGGCGTTCCAGTATTTGCTGACCCCGGCGTCGAGGCACGACAACATGGACTTCGATGCCCGCGTCGACCAATGCCTTCCCCAGTCGCCTGAGATTCACACCGAAGCCGCCGATCTTTCCCCAGGCGGCGATTTGATTGGCAATAAAGCAGAGTCTCATGATAAAACTCCGCGATTCACCAAACAGGGATTCGGCAGGCAGGCTTGCAGGGCGGCCAGGTTTCTGGCGGCAATGAGAGGGGGGGCAAATGACGTCAAGACCCGGTTGCGAGCCGCCTCACCCAGCGCCTGGCAACGTGCATCATCCGCTGTCAAAGCCAGGACAGCATCGCGAATGGCTGAGGCATCTCTGGGGGCGACGAGGCATCCCGTTTCGCCGAGAACTTCCGGATTGCCTGTGACGTTGGCCGTGATGACCGCACACCCGGCGGTCATCCCTTCGAGGATTGAGACCGGGCAATTTTCTCTTTCGGAGGGCATGACAAAAATCTTGGCCCGTGCATAAAGGTCCGCGAGTCGGGGATCTCGATTTTCGATCCGGCCGTGCAGCGTGACACGAGTTCGGCATTCACCTGCCAGCCGCCGCAACGTTTCAGCGTATGGGCCGCTTCCCACAAGATCCACCTGCCAGCCAGGCAAGTCGAGATCTCGGATCCCCTGCAGGAAGTATTGAAAGCCTTTCCGTTCGACCAGGCGGCTGCATAACAGAATTCGACGTTCCTTAATCCCCGGCTGAAACCGGCCAATATTCACTCCGTTCGGGATGACAGTGGCACGAACGTCCGGAACTTGTGCCTGGATCAGTTGCAGCAGACTCTGAGATGGACTGAGAATCTGGTGGGCTTCGCGGACAATTCGCTTCCACCAGGGCTGTGCCAGCAGATGAGCGATCCGCAGCCGTTCGGAGTTATACCCGGGAACATCAGATCCCCGCGGCGTGATCACGTACGGCAGCCGAAACCTGCGGCGCAGCCAGCGAGCCACGATTCCGGCAGGCATGATGAAATGAGCGTGCACGATGTCGAACGGGTGTTCCTGCTGCATTCGAACGGCAACACGCCAAGCCTGGCGGGCCCATTTCAGACCTTCCCAGGGACTGGCCATTTCCCACCGTTTTCGTCCGCAAGGCTGGCGATAGACTTGCACTCCGCTGACAATTTCTTCGAGTGGCAGCTCGTTCCAACCCATCGTTAAGACGGTGATCTGGTGTCCCAGCAAAGCATATTGTTCCGATAACAGCGAACTCGAAGCGCCTGCCCCGCCGCCGACAGGAGGATATTCGTGGCTGAGAACCAAAATTCGCATGAGCGGCCAAATGCTGTTGTAAAAAATGGAGCTTAGAAGGATATCAGGAAACGAATCGGTCTATTCCCGCCATCGGGCTCACCCCGGTCGGTCCACGGAGATCGCCCAACTTTAGCTGTTTTGTCAGTCAATCACTTACGGCAATCGATCGGACCAATGGGACCGATAGGACTTATTGCTCTCATAAGTCCCCTGCGTCCCATAAGTCCCATTCCGAGTGAGCCGGCGGCTTATGCTTCAACTAAGCTGGACGATCTCCGCGAGGATGTGGTAAAGGATCGCCGAAAGTTGTCGAAATCAACAGGATCTTAACGGATTTCGCATTTTGTCCTCTAGATGGGTCTGCTCAGTTCAGAGGAAACATGGGACTTATGGGACGGATGGGACTTATGAAACACAAAGTTGCTATTCGTTGCGGCTGTTCCCAGCTTAAAATCGCGTTACGACAGTCTCAGTCAGTGTAAAAATAAGCCGATCGTCGTTGGCAATTATCACAATCACCCAGGAATCAC
>JAQGHT010001157.1 GCA_028291565.1 Planctomycetaceae bacterium
TCCCAATTCATCTTCTGTCGTCCCCAAGGGACTTTCCAACTTATTGAACTCGATAATCCCACCGTTGAAACGGTGGGCTATTATCGATCGTCCCTGACGGGACTGAGGACATTGGCCTCGAAATAGCACAACTTCAAAAGCGGGAGCATCGCCCTACCGATACTCACTTCCGACAGTGATTAAATCTCCGATCCTATCAATCGAAAAGAACTTGAGTGAGGCGGGTTCAAATTGAGATTTCTCGCCAATTGGGTACAAAATTGGAAACAGTCTATGTTGTCTGAGATCCGCGATACCGTTTTCCACATCTCGATGTTGTCGGGTCGCGGCTCGGCGGCTGCCGAGAGTCCCGCTTGGCGAGCGGGACCTACTGTAGTCTTATTGCTTTGGCTTCGACATCATTTGATTCTTCGGCTGGCAGTGGCCGGCACATCTCAGATACAGCGAGACAGGATGGCCGTTCGAAATTTGTCATTTTGATTCGCGCGAAGTATACTAACGAAAATGGGCCAACACGAACGAATCCGTTGGGGGAAGTGGGACCCGGAGAAGTCACCTGATCCCGTTCCGTCCTCCACGCCCTTTCCTGGAGGCAGATCATGCGCGCATTCTCGTTAATCGGATTGGTTTTGTTGCTGTCCGGCCTGGCACTGGCCGCAGATCCCCCTGCCCCCAAACCTTGGGATTGGATGATCGACGGCGACCGGCGGGAGGCACTCGTGGTGCTTCCGGAAACGCCTTCCGACACTCCGGCACCGCTCGTATTTGCGTTTCATGGTCACGGCGGAAATATGGAAGGTTTTGGGCATCGCGTCGCCCTCCGCAAACATTGGCCAGAGGCCATCGCCGTGTATATGCAGGGACTTCCCACGCCCAGCCGGCTCGATCCACAGGGAAAGAAGCCGGGCTGGCAGACTCAGACAAGTGATGCAACGAATCGCGATCTCAAGTTTCTCGACACGGTGCTGGCAACGCTGCGTAAAAAGCACGCGATCGACGAAGATCGTATTTATGCGACTGGCTTCTCAAATGGCGGTGGCTTCACGTATTTGCTCTGGTCCGCGCGCCCCAAACTTTTCGCGGCCTATGCGCCGTGTGCCGCAATTTTGCGAGAACCTGAGAACTCGAAATTGGAGCCGGCGCCCATACTGCACATCGCGGGCGAACGGGATCAGGTTGCCTTATTCGAAATGCAGCTCAAGACCATGGCCAAAGTGAGAGAAATCAATGGCTGCCAGGAAATACCGGTCGAATGGGGTCTGGGTGGCAAACTCTATCCTTCGAAGACCAAGGCCGGTGCGCCCTTTGCCAGCTTGATCCATCCCGGTGGCCACATCGTACCAAACCATTCGATCGAAATGATTGTCAAGTTCTTCAAGGAGCATCCACGGCAGAGGTAACGTCGAACGGACTTGTTGTGCTTTATGGAACATTATGAATGAGAACTACGTAGCCAGGAAGACGAAACGTCGCTGAATTGGGGTCGGGTGTTCAAATTCCACAATTGGCCGGGACTGTGATGGAATCATAGCGAACTCTCGTAAGTCAATGATTGCAGGGAGTCCTGGAACGCGAGTTGGTTGAGTGCCACGATCGACATTTTGCTATCATCAATCCGGTGTCAGTTGTGTTTTTTGAAATGGCACTGTTTTCGCGATTGTCCATCTTCCTGATCGGACGCTCGTCCACCGTTTTCAAAGTTCGCCCAGTTTAGGCAATATTACGCGATAATTACTTATGGCGACGGAACAGGACTGATGGGACGCATGCGACTCACCACTCTCGTGGGTCCCATACATCCCATCAGTCTGATTCAGCAGTAGCCAGTGGCTGATTGCCAATTCACCTTGTGAGATCGGAGTATTTGTATGAGATGGTGGCCGTATGAAAAACGTGCCTACACCTCGCCGGTCACTGTCGATGAATTGCCCGATCGGCTGCGTCGTCATTGCGCGACTTTCCGTTGGGGGCCGAGACCGCGCACGATTCGTTTTTTGGGAACAGTGGGAAGTGCAGGATTTGTTCTGGTGCCTGTCATCTGGGGACAGACATCATTCATGCCGCAGCTTCATGGACGCTGGCAAACCACCGCATCAGGATCACTGGTAAGGCTCGAAATCGTACCCAGTCTCGCCCTGCTGCTCCTGCAGATTGTGATTTTCGCCTGTCTGGGGATTCTGGTTTACGATCGAAACACTGATCGCGTTCTGCTGGCGACGGTCGCTTATGTTACGACGGCCTGGGTGGTTCTGAATCTCGGTCTGTGGATCAGTGGCAACTCGTCGCGACAGCAACTGCGGGCGATTCTGGACGCGTCGGAAATACCGTCCGATTTCGCACCTCAATTGAGTACTTCACCGCAATTGGCAGTCGATGGCCGCCGTCGTGCTCGGTACCTTAGATGGCTGCCACCGGTTGTGGTCGCGATCGCGGGAACGTGGTTGTGCCTGGAAATCTATTTCGGACGTCGGCAATACACGATTCGTCCCGCAGTGGATCTGGTCCTGACCGTTTGGATAACCCAGGTACTGCTTGTTTTGTGGCTCTTCCTATGGTCCGATTGGTCGCCCGTCGCGCGCATGCGATGTCTGTTGTGCTGTTTCGGATGTGAAGTTCTTTGGACCTGGATTGTGACTCTGGACGGCTTTGCCGGGGATGGCCGGCCGATCCTTGTTTGGCGCTGGTCACCCCGGCCTGAGCAATCTCTCGAAGCGTTTCAGACTCTCACGTCACCGAATCCGCATTCCGTGACATTCGATGCCTCAAGCGTCAAGTTGTCGCCGGCGAGCTCAAGCGACTTTCCTGAATTCCGTGGTCGTAATCGCGACGGCATTGTGACCGGGGTTCAGCTGCAGCGAGACTGGCAATACAGTGTGCCTCAAATCATCTGGCAACATCCGGTCGGCCTCGGTTGGTCGGGGTTCGCGATTGTGAACGGATTCGCGGTGACTCAGGAACAGCGCGGTTCAAACGAAGCGGTCGTTTGTTACGAAGTTTCGACGGGACACGAGCTCTGGGTGCATCGTGATCGCGCAGCGTTTCGCGAACTTTCAGGTGGTGATGGACCACGCGCGACACCCACGATTCATGATGGCCGCGTTTATTCCCTGGGAGCGACTGGAATTCTCAATTGCCTGAACGGCGAAGATGGAACTGCAATTTGGACGACGAATGTCCTTGACGATACCCGGGCACCCAAGAGCCTGTTCGGGATGGCAGGCTCGCCCTTGATTTGGAAAAATCTGGTCATTGTTGCGCCGGGTTCTCCCCACGGATCCCTCGCTGCGTATGATATCCAGGACGGCCGTCGACGCTGGGCAACGGGCAGTGCGGCTGCGGCCTATGCGTCGCCACAATTGATGACGTTTGGCGGCCGCGAACAGGTATTGATCTTCAATGCGGAAGGTCTGTTTGCCCACGCTCTGGACCACGGCAAAATCCTCTGGAGCTATCCCTGGGTGACGCCACCCGAATTCAACAACGTCTGCCAGCCAATTCATTGGATCGATCCCAATGGCGTTGAATCCGTCTTCATTTCGTCAGGCTATGGCAAAGGGTGTACGCTTCTGGAGATTCGGGAAATCGATGAGGAATTCAAAGTCGTCCCGCGTTGGAAGAACACAAATCTGAGATCGAAATTTGCCTGTGCGATAGTGCATAAGGATCACATCTATGGTCTCGATGAGAACATTTTGACGTGCCTGAATTTGAACACGGGGCAGCGTCTCTGGAAAGGAGGACGTTATGGCTATGGTCAATTGCTTTGCATCGATCGTACGCTTCTGGTGCTGTCTGAGCAGGGCGAGGTCGTCTTGTGCGAAGCTACGAGTGAGTCCCACCGCGAACTCGCGCGTTTCCCTGTCCTCAAGGGCCGCACGTGGAATCATCCCGCCATCGCAAATGACTTGCTGCTGCTTCGCAACGATCGTACTGCGGCGTGCGTACGCCTGCCACGTGGGCCGGGCATTCCGCTAAAACACTGAAATCTGATTAACGTTTGACTTCGTAATAGTAAGTTTGGAATCGCCCGTCGATCCGAAACGCGGCGCTCTTGTCGAGCGCGATGTTTTCTGATTTCGGCACGCCATAGAAGTCGAGTGGCTTGACGCTCACTGGCCGATTTCCCGCCAGCTGGATCGTTGCCTGTACGGGTTCCATTAACAGCGGAGGACCACCGACTTTGATCAAGCGGGAGAAATCAGCGTTGTATTCGGTTCCGGGCAGTTTGTCGCGGGCCATTGCCGTGATCAGGATGTGACGCGATTTTGCGAGATCTTGATTATCAA
>JAQGHT010000215.1 GCA_028291565.1 Planctomycetaceae bacterium
GTGCCACTGCTTTGCGACCGTACTCGGTCGTTAAGCAGTGCATTCGGAGCGGTGAAAAGCACTGCTTAAACGCCGAGTACAGCGTTAAAGCAGTGGCACAATTAATCATCGTAAACCGGAACGCGCATAGTTAAACCGCTCTAGCGTGAGAACTGGATGTCGTGAATCTCCCCTCACGGAATCCCGTGCTCGCGATTCTGGAACAGGACGTAGATGAAGTGCTGATCGGTATCCAACACCTGCACCCCCACGAAACTTTCGCCCTTGATCGTCAAGATGTCGACATGCTTCCCGATGAGTTGCGGATTCAGCGCCACTGACGAGTGGGCATTGGCCGACGCCGTCAGTTGGCCGTGAATTCCGGCCTCGGTGAGTCCTGGTGTCGCGCACATCGCAACACAGATCAGGATCAGGCTGGACAACTTCGCTCCCCAACTCGTGAACTTACACATGACTGTATTCCTTATGAACGCAAGACCGTATTTGCGCAACCACTCCACAACATTGCGAAGTCCAAAGCTGCATTGAACGAGAGGCGTGATCTCAATTGCAGGAGTCAGTTGCTGACCTCGGTGGCAGCAACTGATTTGAGCGATCGTCGTCTGTCGTGTTTGTCATGTCTCGCCACTGTGGAATTGCCCTTGGCGGACCAAACTGGCCAAAGAATTGTCGATGATGTTTTATTTTCGCGGAAATCGAGCGACGGCTTTAGTGTTGATCGCGGCGTTCAAACAGCGCATTTCGGGACACTTTTCGCCGTCCTGCCGTGCGTTTGGATTCAGCAGTATGGGATTTTCCATCAATTCCGTGACTTCTGCAGCGTGTGTGCGAGACGAATGGGATTTGAGATTTGAGATCTCAAATCTCAAAAATAATTTGACGACCAGGGGACGCGAAACGCTTCGATCAACAGCTGGAGATTGGCGATCAGTGTCCACTTTCGAACAGAATAATCATCCACAGATGACGCAGATTTCGCAGATGAGAAAACGAACAATGACTCGTGGTTTGATCGTTCCTCGTCGCAATCCAATCCCGTTTCGATTCGTGTTAAAAACATCTGCGAAATCTGTGGATGATCACAAAGCGGAATTTGCGGTTTCGAAGAATCGTATCCACGCATTCTCGGTGTCAGTCGATGTGTCGGTTCAGTTGTGGTTATTGATCCGCGACAATGTTCCACGCCTGACAGCGTTCGGTGGTCGCGGTCGGCTGCGCCGAAGTGCCGCTCGGCAGGCGACACCTACGGTAGGTCCCGCTCGCCAAGCGGGACTCTCGGCGCCAGCCGAGCCGCGACCTGATCGTGTCGAGCGGCGAACGATGACATCGCGGATCCCGGAAAGAATTTTTGATCTGTTCGACATTTCTAAGTCAATACGCTGTGATTCAAAGGTAATTTCCTTGCCATTCGGTGTGTCACACCGGAACCGTAATTTGAAAAGAACACTTACAAGTTACGACCCGATTGTCAGCAAAAGGACACCTTTTCGGCCCCTCGAATGGGCCCAAGCTTACCCAGCGTGTCCACGCCCTGACGCAAATTCCCTGGCAAATCAAAAATATTCGGTTATTGAGAAGACTTACCGATTTAAAGGTGCGTCAATAATCCAAACAGGATTTTGAAACACAGAGAAACAGAGGGCACAGAGGCTTTCCAGTGAGTTTTCTCTGCGCCCTCTGTACCTCTGTGTTTCAAATCTCGAGCATTCCTCGATCAACTTGTTTGGCAAAGTGGCCAAAGTCGAACTCAGTGTGGATGCAAATCACAGGACGACTTCGACAGAACTTTGTATCCAATTGGATACAAACTGGATCCTCGCCAATTGGGTACAAAACTCGATTCCTCGCCAATTGGGTACAAACCCGGTTCCTCGCCAGTTGGGTACAAACTTGATTTCTCGCCAATTGGGTACAGAATCGATTTCTCGCCAAATTGGTACAAAGTTGACGCGACACTTCTTATTGGTTTGCAGCAGTTTCCTTCAAGCTCCGGCCCTTCGGGGCTGGGATAAATCAGACACTTATTGATTCTCCGGTCCTCAGTGTTGAAGCGTGGGCTTAAACTCATGCGACGACAAACGATCATTCAGTGATGTCCAGACATTTATTGACGTGCCGATTCAAAGGGGACTGACAGTCGATATCTGATCCAGTCCCTCGTGACCTGTGCCTCGTATCGAACGCACAAGCCAGAGGCTTATGCTACAGAATGCTGGACTTTCTCTTTCGCGGGTTGTCCCCGTCAATTCCACTGCTTATTCTATGCTCCTCGATTAACCTTGCGTCCTCGTGCCGTCCATCCTGGAGAGTTGCATGCCTCGAATTGTTGTTGCGGAATGTAAGCAGGAAGTCTCGACGTTCAATCCGGCTCCCAGTCATTACGAGGATTTCCGCGTCGTACGAGGTCGGGCGATGTTGGACTTTCATCGCGGTGGCGGCCAGGAAGTTTCCGGGGCCTTGAGTGTCTTTGAGGCGGACAGTCATGTCACGCTCTTGCCGACGTTTGGCGCGAGTGCCAATACTTCGGGGGGAGTTCTTTCCGCTGAGGGTTTCAAACGGCTCTGCGATGATTTTCGTCACGACATTGAAGCGGCGGGGCCGGCAGATGCCGCGTATTTCTCGTTACATGGAGCGATGCAAGCTGAGAACGAGGATGACCCCGAGGGCTTTCTGTTGCAAGAGGCGCGGCGAATTTTGGGCGAAAAGATTCCTTTCGTCGTGTCTCTGGACCTGCATGGCATCCTGACCGACAAGATGCTGCAACACAGTGACGCGGTGGTGGCTTATCACACCTACCCGCACGTTGACTTTGTGGAAACCGGCGTGCGAGCTGGCCGGCTGTTGTTGAAGATTCTGAATGACGGCGTTCGTCCCGTGACAGCGCGCGTCAAAATCCCGGCTCTCGTGCGGGGTGACGAATTGATTACCGAGACCGGTTCGATCCGGGAATGTATCCAGTTGGCGCAGCAGATCGAAGGCAGCGCGACTGGATTGTCAGCGGCCGTGATGTGGGGCAATCCGTTCACCGACGTCCCCGAATTGCGGACAAACAGTTTTGTGGTTTTGGACGGCGATGAAGCTGCGGCCCGCGCGCAGGCGATTGAGCTGGCAAATCGCTTCTGGAAGCATCACACGAAGATGCAAGTCCCTCTGACGAGTCTCGAAGAAAGTGTGCGACAAGCCAAAGCTGTCCCCTCAGGCACGGTGATCATGATGGATGCCGCCGATGCGACTAGTTCAGGGGCCTCAGGTGATAGTAATGCAATACTTCGCGAATTGATTCATCAAGGCTATCGTGGTCGAGTGTTGGCGCCGGTCGTCGATCCGGGTGCCGTTCGTAAGGCATTCGCCGCCGGCATTGGAGAGACGATTCGCGTCACGGTCGGTGGAGCGTTCGATCCCACTCGCTTCCAACCGTTGGAATTGGAAGCCCGGGTCCGAATGCTCTCGGACGGGAAGTTCCGCAGTGAAACCTTCGGTTGGAGCTGGGATTCTGGCGACACTGCAGTCCTGGAGTCGGACAATATCACGCTGGTGGTGGGGACTCGGCCGGTGAGCTTATTCGACCGCTCATGGTTCTTGGGGCACGGACAGGATCCGCAACGCTTCAATCTGGTGGTCGTTAAAACGCCACATGCCGAGCATCACATGTTCGCAGACTGGTGTGCGAAGCTAATCAATGTTGACGCTCCGGGTTCGACAAGTGCCAACGTCCGGGGCCTGGGACATCGGAAATGTACACGGCCGATGTTTCCGCTGGATGGCGACATTGAATTCACACCCGTGGCGGATATTTTTCGAAGAAACTAGATAGGTGTACGAAGGATGTTCCGCTGTAGGACGGACATTCCTGTCCGTCAACGGTTGACTCACGTCAGGCGGAATGACGTTCCGAAAACCATTCCACCTTCGTCAAAAGCCCCGTTTGTTTTGCCTTCCAATTTCGAGGTCAGGGGTCAGGTCTTCAAATTTCAGTTTTGGTGCCACGATCAACTTTTGATTCTGTTTTTGAAACAACGCATCGATCCACCCGGCAACTTGTTCGAATGTCCAAAACTGAAATTTGAAGACCTGACCCCGTGTTCGTAACCTGATCACTTCGCTGCAGCAGGAATCAGCTTCTGTTCGGCCAGGAATTCCAGAGATTGCTTTTGCCAGGCATCCCACATGGGGCCCTGATAACCATTCAGTCCGTGTCCGCCAGACGGAAGTTCCAGGTACTTGGACGGAATCTTGTGAGCCTGCAGAGCGTCAAACAGCATCTTGCTGTTTTCGGGCGGCACAACTTTGTCGTCGAGCGGGTGGGCGAGGAATGTGGGGGGCGTCTGGGCCGTGACATGCTTTTCGTTGGAGAAAAAGTCCACGAGCTCAGGGCTCGGATCTTTGCCCAACAAGTTGCTCCTGGAACCTGCGTGTCCCTTATTCGTCATGGAAACGACTGGATAAACAAGGATCGTGAAATCGGGGCGACAACTGATTTGATCGATGGGATCATTGGCTGTTTTGTCTCCGACATCGAAATGGGTTCCGGCTGTCGAGGCCAGATGCCCGCCGGCTGAGAACCCGATGATACCAATCCGGGATGGATCGAGTTTCCAATCCTTCGCATTGGCGCGTACTGTACGCAGTGCCCGATGCGCATCGTACAGTGGTACATAGGAGCGGCCCGCCGGAAGGCGGTATTCCAGAACGACACCCGTGATGCCATGTCCATTCAACCAGGCGGCGATACCATGACCTTCGGCGCCAGTCACCAATCCGCCATATCCCCCGCCCGGGCAGATTACGACGGCGGTTCCATTCGGTTTCGCCGGTTGGTGGACTGTGATAAAGGCGTCTTCCTCTTTGAACTTTCCGTCGCCGATCGGGGCGTGGCCTTTCCACAGAGGGATTCGCGGAGGTTGAGTGGGTTGGTCAGCCGACATCAGGCGCGCTCCCATCAATGAAACCAGGCACAGCATCAAAACCGCGACGTGTTTGGAAAAATTCGGCATCATCTTCACCTTCGAAATAGGTTGGTGCAGTTCAAGAAGTTGGACATCACAGTGCTTTCACCAAAAATCGGCGTCACGTATGCGGGGTCAGGTCTTCAAATTTCAGTTTTGGTACCACCATCAAAGTTCGATTCTGCTCGTAAGACGTCGTACCGATCCGCCTGATCAGTCATTCAAAAAGCCAAAACTGAAAATTGAAGACCTGACCCCTGACACGACCGAACGATTCAGGTTAAGTGCCATGCGAAATCTTAGATTATTTGAGTGCAAAAAGCTCGCCCTTGAAATCATCGGTGCAGTTCGGCTATTATTCCAAAACCACCCAAGCTGACCGGTCAACCGGAGGCCAGTGAGTCCCCAGCGGACTCGCTGGCCTTTTTTTATGTCTTGATCTTATTCCCAGACGATTCATCTTGCCGAATCCCGCTTCGTGAAGGTCTCAAATTGAGAGCCGTCGCAATCGTTCATCTGACAGGAGGTCCGTATGCCCAAGTGGTTTCAGGATAACTCACTTTCAATCGGTCACACGCCGCTGGTCCAACTGCATCGGGTTACGGACGGGGCTCCCGCGACAATCTTGGCCAAAATCGAAGGCCGCAATCCCGCGTATTCGGTCAAATGCCGGATTGGGGCCGCCATGATCTGGGATGCGGAGCAACACGGCTTGCTGGGGCCTGGAAAAGAATTGGTTGAGCCCACCAGTGGCAACACGGGGATCGCCCTGGCTTTCGTCGCGGCAGCCCGGAATATCCCGCTGACGTTGACGATGCCCGTCACCATGAGTCTGGAGCGACGCAAACTGCTGATCGCCTACGGTGCCAAACTGGTTTTGACGGAAGGACCTCGGGGAATGGCGGGAGCCATCGCGCGGGCCGAGGAAATCACGGCATCGGATCCGCAGCGCTATGTGTTGCTGCAACAGTTCAAGAATCCTGCAAATCCTGCGATTCATGAGAAAACCACCGGCCCGGAAATCTGGGATGATACTGACGGAGCCGTCGATATTCTGGTTTCCGGTGTCGGCACCGGTGGGACAATCACCGGAGTCTCACGCTATATCAAAAATACAAAGGGCAAGGCAATCACGTCAGTGGCCGTTGAGCCGGCGGCCAGTCCGGTTTTGTCGCAGCAGCGCGCGGGGTTGCCATTGACGCCGGCACCACACAAAATTCAGGGGATCGGCGCTGGGTTCGTGCCCGCAGTGTTGGACCTGTCACTGGTTGACGCCATCGAGCAGGTGACCAACGAAGAGGCGATTCAATACGCCCGGCGATTAACGTTGGAAGAAGGAATTCTGGCTGGCATTTCATGCGGTGCCGCGACGGCTGTGGCCGTTCGAATTGCCAAACGGCCCGAGAATGCCGGCAAGACGATTGTCGTCGTGTTGCCTGATTCCGGCGAACGGTATCTCAGCTCAATCCTGTTCGAAGGCGTGTTCGACGCCGAAGGACGTGTCCAATGATGCCCGAAGGTCAGGGTGACTCGAATTCGACCGCAGGCTTTGATGGAGGTTCTGGAATTTAGATGACCGACAATCTTTTGCAGCGCAGCGTGACGACCTCGGTGGCCCGGAACCTGGCGAATACGACGAAGACATCACCGAAAATGATGTCGATCACTCCGCGCTGGCTGTTAAGTCTGCTGCCGTGGGTCCAGGTGAATGGCGGAACCTACCGCGTCAATCGCACCAAGGTGGAACTGACCAAGGCCGAACGGATCGGCGTGGACGTCACCGGAAACGTGGCTTCCTTTTCCCCGGAAGCATTGCGTGGCGTCCCGTTATTTTCGGGATTGCCGGAAGCCATCATCAGCCGGATGGCGAATCGATTCAAAAACGAAGAAGTTTCGCTCGGCAACAAGCTGATTGTTGAGGGCGAAGATCGCAGCAAGTTCTTCATCATTGCTCAGGGCCAGGTGGAAGTCCTCAGTAAAGGGATCCACGGCAGCAATCTGCGAATCGCATTGTTGACAGAAGGCGAATTCTTCGGTGAAACCGAGCTGATTTCGGACCGGCCTTCCGATGTGACGATTCGCACGATCACTCCCTGCATCCTATTGACTCTGTCACGCAAGGATCTGGATTCGGTGCTGAGCGAAGTTCCGAATCTGAGCGACGAGTTTCAACGGGCGATTGCTCAGCATCAGGAACTACGCTCCACGGTCAACCGCTACGGCGAACGAAACATCGATCTGGTGTCAGGCTTCGCAGAGAACGTTGAGATTCCGGAAACTTTTGTGGATTATTCCGCAAATCCACGAGAGTATTCACTGTCCGCTGTGCAGACCGTGGTGCGGGTGCATACCCGCGTTTCCGACTTGTACAACGATCCGTTCAATCAACTCGAAGAGCAGATGCGATTGACGATCGAAGGGATCAAAGAGCGCCAGGAATGGGAGCTGATCAACAGCAAGAAGTTCGGGCTGATCAACTCGGTCGATCCCGCGATGCGAATCAGTACGCGTTATGGCGCACCCACTCCAGACGATCTAGATGAATTGCTGGCACTGGTCTGGAAGAAGCCCGCGTTCTTTCTGGCGCATCCCAAGGCGATCGCCGCGTTTGAGCGTGAATGCACCTGGCGCGGTGTTCCTCCGGCGACAACCGTTCTGTTCGGAACGCCAGTTGTCACGTGGCGTGGTGTGCCTCTTGTGCCTTGCGACAAGTTGGAAATGCAGAGTCGCTATCAGTCGAATCAATGGTTCGGGACCACCAGCATTTTGTTGTTCCGCGTGGGCGAAGCTGATCAGGGAGTGATCGGGTTGCACCAGGCCGGAATCCCGGGCGAGATCATGCCCAGCCTGTCGGCCCGGCTGATGGGACTCGACAGCCTGGGCGTCGCGTCCTATTTGCTGACGCTCTATTTTTCTTGTGCGGTTCTGACTGACGATGCTCTGGGTGTGCTGGAGAATGTCGAAGTGGGTTACTACCACGATTATGAACACACGGGCGGCAACTCGTTTGTGCACGGTCTGGGGATCTGAAATCCAGGTGAGTGGTGGGCATCGGCCTACTGTCTTTTATCATCAGCGAAGGGCAGAACCATCTGGCTGACGCCGGACGCTTGCCGAAATCCACACGTATTCCGCATTGACTAAAAACGGAACTAAAAAACTATGTCGGATAATTTGTTACAGCGCAGTGTGACAACGTCGGTCGCTCGAAATCTATCGAACACGACCAAGACATCACCGAAGATGATGTCGATCACCCCGCGCTGGATGCTGAGTCTCCTGCCTTGGGTGCAGGTGAATGGCGGAACTTACCGTGTCAATCGGACCAAGGTGGAACTGACCAAGGCTGAACGGATCGGCGTGGACGTTTCCGGCAACGTGGCCTCCTTTCCTCCCGAAGCACTACGTGGTGTCCCACTCTTTTCCGGATTACCCGAGGCCATTATTGCTCGCATGGCGAACCGCTTCAAAACCGAGGAAGTCTCGCTCGGTAACAAGCTGATCGTCGAGGGTGAAGATCGCAGCAAGTTCTTCATCATTGCTCAGGGGCAGGTGGAAGTCCTCAGTAAAGGGATTCATGGCAGCAATCTGCGAATGGCGTTGCTGACTGAAGGTGAGTTTTTTGGTGAGACCGAATTGATTTCGGACCGGCCTTCTGAAGTAACCATTCGTACAATCACTCCCTGCATCCTGTTGACTTTGTCCCGCAAAGACCTGGATTCGGTGCTGAGCGAGCTGCCGAACCTGAATGAAGATTTCCAGAAGGCGATTGTCGAACATCAAGAGTTGCGTTCCACTGTCAACCGCTACGGCGAACGAAACATCGATCTGGTGTCAGGCTTTGCGGAGAACGTCGAAATTCCCGAAACGTTTGTGGATTATTCCGCGAATCCGCGCGAGTATTCGCTGTCCGCTGTGCAGACCGTGGTGCGGGTACATACCCGCGTTTCCGACTTGTACAACGATCCGTTCAATCAGCTCGAAGAGCAGATGCGGTTGACGATCGAAGGGATCAAGGAACGTCAGGAATGGGAGCTGATCAACAGCAAGAAGTTCGGACTGATCAACTCGGTCGATCCCGCGATGCGAATCAGCACGCGTTATGGCGCACCAACGCCAGATGATCTCGACGAGCTGCTGGCTCTGGTTTGGAAGAAGCCCGCATTCTTTCTGGCGCATCCCAAGGCGATCGCCGCATTCGAGCGTGAATGCACCTGGCGCGGTGTGCCTCCGGTGACGGCAAATTTGTTTGGAACGCAGGTC
>JAQGHT010000248.1 GCA_028291565.1 Planctomycetaceae bacterium
TGGCGTGTTCACTTCCCCACCGAGCTCGTCTCGGTGGTTATCGGGCTTTTGCACTACGTATTCCGAAGATTTCAAGGCGTAGTGCAAAAGCCCGAATCCACCCAGGCAAGCTGGGTGGGGAATGATCGCGTCTTTGGCTCTTCCGCCAATCGGCTAAAGTATTACCAAATTTCAGATTTGAGATTTCAAACGAACGACCTTTGATATGCCAGAGTCTCTCAATTGGGCGAGGGCAGAGGTCAGTTTGTACGAAATTCAGTTTTCGTTGGATTGAGTCTGGTCGCCCAAAGTCGCCGGCCCCGGCAAAAACTGAAATTCGTAAAGACCGACCCCTTGATTCTATTGATCTATTCTTTGATGCCGGTCGCTAGTGCTTTGTCACAGCTTAATTGTCGGGTTCTCGAATGGCTGTTGAATTGGAAAACATGCGGACAAGAACATCACCCAACCCGACATTTTAGGCGTGACAAAGCACTAGTTCAATCTTCAATCTGAACCTTCATCTCATCGCTGTTGCCGCGTAGTTCTGGAGCGTACATCGCGGAGGCTCTGGTTGGCAGGGCACTGAATTTACCGGGGATCTCCGCCCGCAAGCGATACGACACGCTGTGTTTGCCCCTGGCTAACGACCGAACGAAGAACGCGACTCGTTCGTCGCGCAGTTCCATGTAGGCCCCCATGTCGTTGCCGTTGTAACCACTGCGGACATCGACTGGCTCAAAGCCCGAGGCTTTCATGTCTTCAAATAACAGGTATTCGTAATCGTTCTTGCTGTCGATTTCGAGCTCCACTTCGACCAGATCACCACTCTTCAACAGCGCCAGATTGGCAAGTTCTTCGCGTTTGTACTTGTCGACCTTCTGTCGCACGACCTGTCCCTGGGTGTCAGCGACTTCGGTCGACTTGTCAACTCGGTTCAGCTTGTAGAACTTACGGTTAACCTTGATCTCCAACCCCGCCTTTGTGATGAAGTCTTCGAGTGTGAAGTTCGTCACGTAGGCATTGAAATAGACTGGACCAGTCCCCTTCTTCTTCAATTCAATCAGGTGCTCACCGTCTGCCACGGCATCGCCAACTATCACGAACTGATTGTCAAAACTGAACAGATTCTCAGAGTTGACTTTCACTTCTTTCTGTTTCTGACCGTCGACAAACACTTCGATCGTCAAATCGGGTTGGGCTTCCCCGCTGGCAACGAGATATTCGGCCAGCGCTTCAATGCACAACGCCGTATCCCGCGTACTGTTCCAGTAGGTTGCATGCTTGCGGTTATTCAACAGGTATTTGACCAGGCGCGAGGCGCGCTCGCCTTTGCCGTCGGTCTTGGCAAGCAACTTCAGGTAATAGGCATTGGCTTCGATTTCACTGCCGTACCAATACCACCAGAAATTGTCGGCGGGCAGCTTGAGATAGGCGGTTTGATTCTCGTCATCCTGAACCAGATATTGATCCAGATTTTTCAGAATCATCTCTAGCTTTTCCTGTTGCTGCTGCTTGTGCAGTGCCAGACCATAGACCGCTTTGGCATAGGCTGCCAGATGCACGCGATCACGGTACAAGAAGTCACGCATCTCGACATCCGCAATATCCGCGTCGGCCAGAATCATATAAACCAGGGCATCCAGATTGTCAGCGAATTCCTTCCAGGGTTGATCCTTCGCTTTCGCGGCGAAATTCTTGATTCGCTGAATTTGTTCGGCTTGATAGCGTTTCAGCCATTCAACACCGCGTTCTAAGACTCCTGGAACCAGGGCCACGTCATTCTGTTTTGCCACTTGAAGTCCATGCACCACAACAGCCGTTGTGTGTGGCCAGGAATGTTCGCCAAATCCAGAGAACCACCCCCAACCACCATCTGAAACCTGCTGTTCAGTCAAAGTCTTGACTCCGTCTTTCACCATTTCCGCAACGAGGGCTTTGTCGAAGACAGGTTCACGGTCGTAGTTTTTCCAGCGTTTCGCGCGTTCCTTGTCTTCACCGATCTCCTGGGCGTTTAAATTCGTGCGTTTCGTCTGAATCGCTTTCAGATCGAGATTCATCTTCAGCAAGATATTCTGCGTGATGACGGTCGGGACAAAGCGGTTCAACGTCTGCTCGGTACAACCGTAGGGGAATTCAACGAGGTAGGGCAGGGCGTCAACCATCGCTCCAGCTAGGGTCGGCGAATATCGAATCTCAATCCTGGAATCACTGATTCGCCGCTCTTTGGGGATTTGAATCTTGATACTGCCTGATTCCTGATTGGGACGAATCACGCCCGCATAGGATTCCATCTTGGACATTCCGTGCACATAGACGGGAAACTGTTGCTGCATCGCATCCGATTCGACATCGGTTAAGGCTTTCATGCGAACGATGATTTCGCCCGGTTCCTCGACATGGATCCGCCAATCGACACGCGCTTCACCGCCCGCGGCGATTTGGACCTGCTTCTGCACTTTCCACGCGGGCCCCTTCGCCTCTTTCCCGGTCTTTTCACGGGAAATCTTGTCATTGACCGGACTGGCTTGAGCTCCATTCAGCTCGTCGATTTCCAGGACCACGGTCGCCGTCTTCTTCTCTTTCAGGTAATTATGAACATTGGCCGAAAGCACGACTTCGTCTTTTTGCACGAAAAACCGAGGCGCCTGCAAACGCACGAGCAAGTTCTTCTTAGTAGCCACGATGGTCTCGGATTCGCCAACCTTGGTTCCGTGCCCGATGCCCCAAGTCTTGATTTTCCAGGCCGTCAGATTCTCAGGCATTGTTAACGAGACTTCCGCCACGCCAGCGGCATCAGTCTTCAACGAACCTGCCCAAAAAGCACTGTCGGCGAAGTTGGAGCGAACAGTCGGCGCGATGAGAGGCGCAGCGCCGCCTTCCCCACCAGCTGCGCCTTTGGCTTGGGATTCGACGCCGTTGTCCGCCATGAATTTCTGCCCGACCAGGGGGGCCGCAGCTGGCATTGGGACGCCGCCAGGTGCGGCCCCTAACATCGCGCGCATTGGAGTGCGCCCCATGCCACCGCCCATACCACCAGCCTTGTCCATGCCAGCCCCCATCCCCATTCCGCGACGATTGAAGCCTCCACCACCAAATCGGCCAGGCGGAGCTGCCGCAAATTCATCGGCTTCAGCCTCGTCATCCGCCACCGACGCACCAAACACGCCCAGAAAACTCATTCCCGTCTCATTCTGACGAAGCAAATTCGTGAATGACCAGGTCAAATTGGTTTCCGACTGCGGAGAATGTTGCCGGCGCCATTTCCAGAAGAAGGATTTGATTTCAGGAACATTCGAACCACCTGAGATGTATTCGACGCTTTTGTCATACATCGTCAGCACGGTCGAACCCTGGAATGGCTTCCCGTTCGAGTCCGTCAATTTGACTTTGACTCTTGCCGGAGCCCCCGGCAAGTATTCGGTCGCTGACGGTAAGACTTGGACATTGAGAATCCGCTTTTCGGGAGGGACGATGACTTCCCGAATTTCTGTATGCAACTTGCCGTTGGAAATGGTGACCGCTTCGATAAAGAAGTTGGGCATGTCCTGCTGACCAACATCGACGTCCAACTGAGTGCTCTTGCCTGCAATCCGAATCATTTTTGGTGGCAGATAAACGTTATTCGCGGGTCGCAGGAACAAGGCGACTGTTCCGTCCACCCGATCCGTATTGATCAGCAACTTGACCTTTTCCCCGGCTGCGTATTCCTGTTTGTCCGTGATCACTTCAATGTCATTGAACCGGAACTGAGCCCCATTGAAGCCATCACCGCGGATGACAAAGACATATCCGCCTTCCGCCTTGTGCTCCTTCTGATCCATGAGTTGGTAAGACAGTCGATATTGCCCCGGAGCACCCGCTTTGATTTTTTGCGCGGCTCGGCCCTCTGTATCTGTATCGACTTTCCAGCTTTCGAGAGCGGTTTCGACCGGTTCACGTTTGTCGTTGTAGGTTATTTTGAACAGTTTTAGCTCGCCCTTGCCGCTGACCGGTTTTTGATCGAGGGTGTGAGCGGTGAATGCAGCTTCAATCGTGTCCGCGGTGCGATAGTAACCTCGGTCAACCCACGCGAACACGCGGAACGGTTGCCGGGCGACAAGCACATTTCCTGTCCCCACGATCGTGCGGCGTGATTGATCCACCACTTCGGCAGTCACCGAATACTGATGGTCGTCTTTGCCATGCATGGCCTTCGCCACCGACGTGTCGATTTCGACCTTCAACGTGCCATCTTCCCCAATTTCGACTTCGCGTTCGGCAACCAGTTCGGGCGGATCAAACGAGCGATGCCACCAGCTGGGATAAGGTCGGTTGCAACCCCAGCGACTCCAGCCGGGATACCACTTGTAGTCGGCGGCAAACCACCAATACCCGCGTCCATAAAACCAGTCCCAACGGCCTGGCGGGTGCCATTGCTCGGTGTGTTTGGTCCGCATGATCTTGTACTTGACTTTAGCCTGCGTGACGGGGGCGCCAAAGAAGTATTTGGCCTTGATCGTCGCCGTGATCTTTTCGCCCAACTGAACGGGTTCCGTTGGAGCATCAACGGTCACTTCAAATTCAGGCTTCTTGTATTCTTCGACTCGAAAATTGCCACCGCCACCAAAATTCTGGTCCCGCAGCTCGATATTGTATTGTCCCAGCTTCGCGTCCTTTGGTAGTAGATACTCGCCTTCCAGGCCGGCAAACTCATCGGTCTTCAAGACTTGATTGAAGACTTCTTCACCCTGACCATTGGCGATGACGATACGGAATTCGCGCCCGGCATAGTCCGACGTATCAGGTTGATCGTACTTCGTGTGGCGAACCCAGATCTTGAATTTCACCGGCTGACTGGGTCGATAGACTGGTCGATCTGTGATGGAAAATACCTTGACCTGGTTGTATTCCTGATCGTATCGATCGTTGTACCAGACGCCCGAGAAGCCCAGAAATGCAAACCGCTTGTCGGAGTCGGTGCGAGCAATGGCGATCCATTGAAATTCCTGGGGCATCCGATTGGGCCCGATCAGGATCTGGCCATCGGGATCGGTAAATTCCGAGAAATTCGTGGTCGTGACGTTCCATTGATTCTTATTGCCGACCTGGACTTGTTTCCAGCCGAAAAACTCGACATTTGCCTTGGGCACCGGCTGCCCCGATAGAGCATCCGCGGCGAAATACCAGGATTGTTTGGCCAGCTGCTTTTTGACAAGCACCGTGTCCGCGACCCAGATGATGATCCGGCTGACATTTCCATCTGCCAGCTTGGCGGTGACCAGATAGGCACCCGCTTTTTGCAACGGAGTGGTCACGGTGACCCGCTTGTCGAAATGATTGGCGCGGGGCTGAAGCTTCAGATTCCACTGTGCGACTCGGGGGCCGAGGTATGTTCGTTCGTTTTCCCAGACCAGCCGGTGCCCCACATTCTGGACCTGCAGCTTGTTCCAATCCAGTTGCTTTGGATTGCCCTTGAGATAGGCTTTGACGTCCTCGAGAAGTTGCGGAACCTTGATTTCCCACGCTTCAAATTCCACGTTTTTGCCATTGCGAAAGACGTACTCCAGTGTCGGTCCTTGACCTGCCGGATAGACGGTCGCATTTTCGAATCGGCCCCAGTTACCAACGATCTGCGCCAGCGCATCACGCTGCCACGCCTCGGCCGGTGCGAGTTCAATAGCCTTCTTCAAGTACTCCACGGCCTTGGGAAATTGCCGGCGATCGGTGAAAATCGTCGCCAATTGCCGATTGGCCGCCAAGGCTTCCACAGTCCCCGGCTTCGTCCGCCCTTGATAGATCTTGATGAAGTTGAATTCATCGGGAAGCTTGAAACGCTTGATCCCGGTTGCCAGCTTGGCGAGCGTTTCATCTTCGCCCAAGTTCTCCAGCGAATAGGTTGGCGTCTGTTCGTGATCGTCATCTCCACCACGGAAAAACCAGTTGTATTCCGCCATGGTTTGCACATCGAATTGTTGCCGCAGAAAGTCTGCGAGCCGCATTTGCATTTCGGCTTTTCGCTCAGGCTGATAGACCGCAACCTGCTCCTGAGCCCATCGCCAACGCTCGCCATCAGATTTCGCAGCTTCGAAAGATTCAGGCACTTGATAATAGACGGGATTGCCATCAGGCCCGACAGGCGCCCCGGTCGTTCCACCGCCCTCGAATTGCGCATCGTCGTAATCGGGCAGGGTCTTGAGATCGGTCAGAATTTGCAGCCGCCACGAGAATTGCGGATTGTTCTGCGACAACAGGGCCTCTGAGAATTGGTAGAAGAATTGAGCAATTGCAGGTTTGCTCGGATCCTTGACGACTAGCGGCAGAGACTGCTCCAGCAAATGCAAGGCTCGAATGCGATCGCGCAATTGAGAATTGACAAATCGCCCGTTCCCACGCCTCTGACCGCGTGAGAATTTGCCCGCGATGATGTACCCATAGCTGTCGCCGTGAAGATAGGATTCCGCCGCGCTTTGCAACAGCCGCCAGTTCGCCTTGTGAATGTCGATGGCTTTCTCTCGAAAATCATCGATCTCATCCACTCGATTCAATTGCCGCAGGCATTGAATGGCATTTTGTAAATCATTAACAACAAGCAGTGGATCGTCTTTGGAGTCCAGCGTGAGTTTCTGAAAAACCTCGTAGGCATCCTTGAAATTCCCATCACGCTGACTCTTCAGGGCTTTTTCCCGCAGGCCAGTCAGGTCTTGTTTTGCTTCTTCGGCCATCAGCCAAATCCCCAGGAGACCGCTGCAAAGGAAGGCACAAAAAACCACGCCGCGAAGCGTGGGCCAGAAACGTCTCTGATCCATGATTCTCTGTGTCCTGATTTTTATACTGAGTTTAAGCCCGAATTCAACAAGTTGTGGGATGGCTGCAACAACTTTGTCTCTCGGCCACAGTTGATGATCGAATTCATCAGTGACTTGGTCGGCCCTGGGCTTGCAATGCACCAAGGCGACATTCTTTGGCCCGTCCAGTCGCCGAGGTTCACGGTATGTGATAACCTGTGAGTGTTATGAAGACAAGCCACACGTTGAGACCCCGACTTGATGGGTCTGGCATAAGTTACTGGCACGAATTAGCCGGAACGCGCTAGCGTCCGGTTCCAGGTCTTCTGACAATTTCTGAACCGGGGGCTAGCACCCGGCGGCTGACAGAATTGCCAGCAATAATTACGACAACTGGCCTGACAAGGATTTGCGCGCGTGCCCCCCAATTCATCGCGAGATTTCGAGAAACCCAAGAATGCATATGTCCCAGCGGCGGAAGCAGTGGACCGCTACGTCGCCATTTCTGCGCGCGGAATTGAACCCGTCACTGCAGCCGAACTGCGTCATCTGGGCGCAACAGATCTGACGGAAGTGATCGGTGGCGTGCAATTTTCCGGTAACCAGTCCGTTTTGTATCGCGCGTGTCTCGAACTGCGCACGGCCTCCAGAGTGGTCAAGCCACTCAAAGAGTTCGCTGCCGTAAACCCGGAAATGCTTTATTCCCAAGTTCGGCGGATCCCTTGGGAAATCTACCTGGATGAGCGTAAGACGCTCGCCGTTTATGCGACGATCCAAGGCACTGCAGGACGTTCTAAAGAAGTCGGTGGCCAACCCGTGAAAACCGGGCCCGCTAAGCGGAACGCGGGTCGGGGCGACCCTCGAATTGAAAGATCAGCCCCTAAGTCTCAAGGCATCAACCATTCTCAATATGCGGCATTGAAGATCAAAGATGCGATCGTGGATCGGTTGAGGCAAGAATTGGGAGCCCGGCCGAATGTTGATACGATCAATCCTGACTTGCGAATTCATGCCTTTTTCGCGGGCGGGCGTTGCACACTGAGTATTGATGCCATCGGAGCCAGCTTACATGAACGCGGCTACCGGCAACAAACGACTGGAGCTCCGCTCAAAGAGACTTTGGCGGCGGCGATTGTGGATCTCTCGGGTTGGAACGGCTTGATTCCGCTCTACGACCCGATGTGCGGTTCAGGGACTCTGGTAATTGAGGCCGCCCGCAAAGCCTTAAGAATGGCCCCTGGGCTGCACCGCGAGCGTTTCGCCTGCCAGCGCTGGCCGGATCATGATCCACAAATCTGGCAGGCCACCGTTGACGCGGCGAAGTCGAACATTCGGACGAACGTCGCGGCTCCCATCTTCGGCAGCGATTCGGATCCTGCAGCCATTCGAGCGGCGAAAGCCAACGCCCTGGCCGCAGGTGTCGCTCCCTTCATTCAATTCGAAGTCCGGCGGATTGAAGACTCAGTGCCACCAACCGCAGAAAAGGGGATGATCATCACGAATCCCCCTTACGGCGAACGTCTCAGTAAAGATACGGAATTGGAGCGATTTTACGAATCAATCGGCGCGGTCTGGAAAGAACGCTTCCAGGGCTGGACGGCTTGCTTTTTCGCGGGCAATCTCGGCCTGACGCGCAGCCTCGGATTGGAAGCCACCGCGCGTTACAAGCTCTACAACGGACCACTCGATTGCCGCTTGTTGAAGTTTCCACTGAACTAACCAGCGGACTCCAAAGTAGTCAAAGTCATTAGACTGGACTATTCACAGACCCCGATCAGCCCGAAACGCATGTTTTGGTGTAGCGATGACGGACTTACGCGGGACGCTCGCCTGGGGTCGGCATTTTACCCCATTGCACAAGTAAGTAGACGAGAATGCCAGATACTGTTACCGCTGCCGTAACAATCAAGGCTTCGCGAGCGGAAGTCGCCAGAATGAATAACCAGCCGCAGAGCGCCAGTAGACTCGGTAGAGGATAAAGCCACATCCGAAATGGCATGCGGATGTCTGGTCGAGTCATTCTCAGCAGCTGCAGACCAAAGATTTGGGCCACAAACTGGATCAAAATCCGGACGGTGACCGCCGAGTCGACCACGATTTTCAGTGGAAAAAAGCAGAAGATCGCAGTTAAACCACACAGTGTCCACAACGACGCGACCGGGTAGTTTTTCTCTGGATGAAGTTTTGCGAACACGGGGAAAAAGTCACCATTTAGCGCTGCGGCGTACGGGATTCGAGAATAGCCCAGTGTGATGGCGAACATGCAGGCCGCCGCCGTCCACAGAATCAGGCACGTAAATGCCATCGCGACCGGGCGGCCATAAAGTCGCTCCATGAAGTCTGCTGCGATGTTTGTGGACTCCATGGCTTCCTGCCAGGGCACAACCGCAATGATTGAGACATTCATGACGAGGTAGATTCCGGCCACGAGTGCGACCGAGATGATGACGGCACGAGGGATCGTTCGTCCTGGGTCCTGAACTTCATCCCCCAGATGACAGACGTTGTAATAACCGAAATAGTCATAGATGGCGATCAGCATCGCCGCGCCCAGACCCGTTGCGAAGCCCGGGTCCTGCCAATTCCCGGCGTTTTCGGGCAAGGTCAGCAGGCAGGGATTAAAGTTCAACAGCCCACAGACAATCACGATGCAGACCGTAATCAATGTGCCGGCACAAAGTGCGACGCCCAGCCACCCAATCGTCTGAATCCGGCGGCAGAGCACAATCGTCACTGTGACACATGCTCCAGCGGCAATCCAGCTCGAGCCACCAGTAAGACCCCAGCTGGCCAGGGTCGATTCGAGATCGGGTAACAGATATTTCAAATAATCGATGGCGCCGATATAGCCCGAAGCCATTTCCGCTGTGCCGCTGATCAGGAATTGCCAGATAAATAGAAATGGCATTGCCCGGCCCCAGCGGCTACCAGCTCGTCCGAAGATTTCCTTATGGAAGTGGTAGGTTCCACCACTTCCTGGCAAGGCCGCGCCAAGTTCGCTCCAGACCAGGCCGTCGCAGGTTACCAGGATTGCTGCGATCACCCACGCGATGAGGGCTTGCGGACCGTTCATCGCTTTGATGAACAGTGGAATCGTCACAAACGGACCGATGCCCACCATATTCGCCACGTTGAGCGAAACGGCTTGCCACAGTCCGAGGCCGCGCACGAGTTTAGTCGATTTCAATGGCGGCCTCGTCGAGAATTGGCGAATCACCTCTAAGAAACGCGAGTCATCGTGCGAAATCCAACCTTCCTTACACGCTCTGTGCTATTTGGCTTTGATGTCATAGCAGGAAATTCGATCCTGCTCGCGCAAATACAATTTCCCATCCGCACTCACGGGGTGCGACCAACTGGGCCGTTCACCGCTGTCCGGGGTTTTGAATGAGCCCACTTCGACGTAATCTTCAGGGCTGGCTTTCGCGAGTACGACGATCCCATTCGCGAAGCGGATGTAGAGTCGGCCATCGGCCGCTGCAAACGATGCAGACCCGCGTCCCATCATTCCGCGTTTCCGCCATTTCACGGCGCCCGTCATCAGATCAGCGCAGAAGGGAATCCCCTGGTCGTCCGAATCGCCGTACAGAAAATCCCCAACCAGAACCATGCCGCCGTGCTTATTGGCCAGGTCTTTGGTGACGGGATAAACTTCTTCGATCTTGACCTGACCGTCCGGTCCGGGAACCTGCTTCAGCAAGGCGCCGCCCCGTTTATACCCGGCGGCGAAGAAGACCAGATTGTCGCGAACAATCGGAGACGGAATAACGGCCGTCGTGCGCTCCAGGGGATAGGACCAGAGCAGCTGACCGTCCGCCGCGCGAATGCCGATTGGACCGCTGGCGGTGACCTGAACATAGACGCGGACGCCACCAATTTCAGAGATCGACATGGACGCATGGCCGGCTCCAGTGTCGCCAGGCCGGATGGTCTTCCACTTCAATTCGCCGGTTTGCTTGTTAAGGGCTACGACGGTGTGTTTTTCGCCACCGGGAGTACAAATCAGGTTGTCGCCATCGAGCAGCACGGATTCGCTATAACCCCCATTTGTCCCCCTTGACACCTCCAAAATCCTTCACGAAATCCTTCCGCCAACGTTCTGCACCCGTGGCTGCCTCGCAACAGACAAGAATTCCGTGCGGAGTCAGAACATAGACCAGTTGGCCGTCGGTCGAGGGCGTGCTGCGTGAGCTTTGCCAATCGGAATTTCCTGAATTCCAAGGAGCACCGGTTTTTGCTTTCCAAACAACCTGGCCATTTTCCTGGTTGAAGCAAACCAGGTATTCGTCTTTTCCTTCA
>JAQGHT010001171.1 GCA_028291565.1 Planctomycetaceae bacterium
TATGTCACCAGAACAAGCTCGGGGCGAAAGTTTGGATGCCCGATCCGATCTGTTCAGTTTGGGGAGCGTACTTTACACGATGGCGACAGGCCGGCCGCCGTTCCGCGCCGAGTCGACCTATGGCATCTTGCGTCGCATTACGGATGCCAGCCCGCGCCCCATCCGCGAGATCAGTCCTCAAATCCCCGCCTGGCTGGCCGCGATCATCAACAAATCGCTGGCGAAAAAGCCGGCTGAGCGGTTCAATTCCGCGACGGAAGTCGCAAAACTCCTCGAACAATGCCTGGCGCACGTGCAACAGCCCACCGTTGTGCCACTGCCCGAATTCTGCGGCTCTGGAAATCGATGGAGTTGGCTCAACACTCGAAGAATGGCGCTGATCAGCGGAGTCCTGATAATCTTCATTGCCGCACAATTCTGGATCTGGCAGCCCAAAAGGCGAGCGGGGGGTGTTAACCCCCTGGTGAATTCAGTCGACGAGAGCCCCCCGGTCAATTTGGAAGATCCAAAGCAACAATCAGCCGAAGTACCATCTCCGCCGGACGAATCCGTTCTGCAGTGGGATCCGATCAGCCAGACACTCGATCAACTCGACCGTGACGGAGTCCCCTTTGAAACGCGTGTCGACCTTTTGTGGGATCGGCAGCCGCTCCCGAAGTCTCAAGATTCCAGCCAGGATTCCGGTTCAAAACCCGACAAGGAGTTCAAGCCATGATACGAATTGTCTTCGTCATTTTAATGGTGATCAGTATCGCGTCTGGCGCCAGGTTGTCGGGGCAAGACGTCCCCAAACATGAATCGACCACACTCGAAGATCTGATCAAAGATCCGGCTGTCAGTCCGGTTGGACAGACGGTGGCAGCTGTCGAACAAGCATTAAGACGGACCAAACATATCGCGATTCGGTTTGGAGATCAGCAGGTCATCATGCCTGCAGTTGATGATATCCCACTTTCCAAAATTGTGGCCGTCATCCTGGAACAATGTCATGCCGCACCAACAAACAAATTGAATGCTGGCAAGAAGTCGCTGCTCATTTCGGTTTCGTCAGACAACGCAGCGGCCTTGATTCTCGCTCTGGTGGATGTGCAATTCACTGAACGGAGTGGACGCCCAAGTCAAGCCGAGCGTGATCCGCTGATCGAACGGAAGGTGACGATGCCAGACGGTTTGCAGGCACAACTGCTGGAATCGAGCGACAAATCCATTGAACGAGTTCTACGCGACGCGGAAGACATCTCGATCATGCTGGGGCAATGGAATGTCATCGTACCACTTTCCAAAAAGTCACCGCGTCTTCAACTCGCGACGTTGATTGGCAAAATCGTCCGCACGACTCCAGCGATTGGCCTTCTGGATGGACGCCAGAGTTTGATCCTGGAACCACCTGTCGCAAACGTTCTTGATTTGACAAAGGCGCTCTTGGAGGTGCTGACTGTGGAAGACAACGATCATCAGCCACAGAGTTTTCGACCAACCAATTCTGAGGCGATTGAACCCTTGGCAACACAAGCGGACTCAAATGACGAAGTCGGTGGCAAGAAATCTGCAGAAGGCCGAAATCAAATTGAGAATTTCGCCAAAGATGTTCCAATCGGTCCCGCTGTCCAATCGGCTGAAATGATAGAACAAGTGTTGCAGGAAACCCCCAGGATCACAATTCGTTTCAATGGCCAGCAAATCATAGTGCCGCTTGTCAGAAAAGTGTCACTCTCAAAAGTCGCGCAGGCCATTCTTGCTGAATCCAAAGACGCACCTGAAATCACGTTTCACAAAGGACGGACTGCCTTACTCATATCGTCGCCCCCAACGGTCGCCCAGAGACTGGTGGAACGGGTCGTGCAAGTGCTGTTTATAGAACAAGGCCAGCGAGTTGACTTTTGGATGGAGCCCCCTCTGGACGCGACTTCAATCAAGGGATGGCCACCGAAGTTGCTCGAATTGGATGATACGACACTTGAGCGGGAACTCCGAGAAGCTCAGGTACTTTCCGTCTATCTCGGTGAATACATAGTCAACATCCCCCTCAATGAAAAATCACCGTACGGGCCCATTGCACGTGAGATTGGAAAGCTCGTCAAGCAATTTCCCACCATTCACGTGTTGAAACACAAAAAAGGTCTGAAATTGGCGCCGCCGTTTGCCCACATTCTGCCCGTGTTCAGCGCTTTGACGGTTGGCATGACCGCCAATGAGCCGGCGGATACCTCTAAGAAGCCATCACTCTTCGTTTTCGAATTGAAACACGTCAAAGCCGAAGACGTGAAGAAAATGTTCGCACAGTTGTTCCGGGATGAAGTCAAGTTTGAAGCGGACGGTCGCACGAATCGACTCGTATTTCAAGGCACCCAAAAAGTGCTGAGTGACGTTCAAGCCGTCATTCGGTTGATCGACCATCCGAACCCGAATGCAACAAATCCCGCGGTTGGTCCGCAGTCCGGAATGCCACCGGGATCGGGTGTCAAAGATTTGGATCAGGATGTCGATTCCGATCAACCGCCGAGCTTGCAGGGGACCTGGACCAGTGACGAATGGGGCCGGATTGAACTTGAATCGACCCCGCTCGAGGAAAAATGGAGTTTGGCTGGGACTTTTACGGGCAAGCTAATCCCCGTGGGTAAAATCCAGTTGAAATGGTCTGCCGGCCAGTCGCGTTATGTCGGGACCTGGTCGCGCGGCGTGGATCGTTTCGGAAGTCTGACGGTCCGAGTCGCAGAAGATGGCACGATTCGAGGCGCCTACACCAATGACCCCAAATCGAAAGCTCCGCAATTCAGTCCTGAACTGTCTGATCTGATCTGGAAAAAGGCTGTTCCGAAAACGGGACGTTCCGGAAAGACACCAGACTCTCTCACAACCCAGGAGCAAACGGCGGAAAAGATCGCGTTGGAGATTCGCAGTTCTGGACACCCGAATCCTGAGTTGAAGGCCCAGCTGCGGGCTGCGGTCGCTTACGTTTTTGCGCAGCGGCAGCAGATTCACCAGTCAGAACTGTCTGTCTTCCAGCAGCGTATGACCAAAGTACAGCAGACCATCCAGACTCGGGAGCAAAACAAGGACAAGATCATCGACCGGCGTGTCGAAGACCTGCTGAACCCCAATTTGAAGTGGGAATCTCAAACACATCAGTCTCAGTCCTTCCTACAGGGGCGCACGGAACTCGAGGGAGAATGGAGGCACCAGCACGGGCGTATGCAAGTTCAGGGACATCAATGGAACGCCACGTTAGGCGATTATGTCCTTTCCTATTCGATCGTACTCAACCCGGTTGCAACCCCAAAAACCATCGACATGATTAACCTAACGGGAACTGGCAGCCCGTCAAGTGTTCAGAAAGGAATCTATCAACTTGACGGCGACACCTTGACAACCGCCTTCAATAAATCGGGCAAGCCGATCCGTCCCGCGAAATTCGAGGATCCCGAAGTTCAACTCACGACTTGGAACCGAATCGATGATCGCGATCAATCGATTCAGATTGACGCCTCATTGCCCGCTGGTGCGACGATCAGTGTTCTGGAACTCAATCACCTCAATCAGGATGTCGAGATTTCGAAACAGGTCCTGCCCGCACGTCTGAAGCTGGATACCGAGAAGGAGCATCGTCTGCTGCTCGCGGAGATTCCCGGTGATCCGAAACTGGGGTTGTCCATCGAATTTCAGATCCCTTTTCCCACAGCGGCTACCCGTGATTTTCGGATTCGCAATGACATTCCGCTGCAATTCACGGACGATGATCTGCTACAGGTGCGAGCTGGAGGCTCCATCATCAAAGTGATGTATCTCCCCCATTCGCCGGGCGGCAATGCACCTGCCTCGAGCCCTCAAATCGTTGTCGAATCAAGGTTCAATTCGGACGTCTCGTACATCGATGTCGCTCGTGAAATGAGTAAACATGGAATAGTTATCGCCACAGCAAATATTCGCAAAGTCGAGATCCAAAATTCTGCTGCAGGTGCTTCTCGGGTCAAGCCCGGGAAAGCCGCCAAAGCGGATGGCAACGCTCCAGCGTTTAGAGCTACCGATACATCGGCAGTCGACATATCAGCCGCCGCTCGAACAGAAATTCGTCCCTTTGACCCAAGGCGGGGCGGAAATAGCTCCGCACACGTGGGAGTCGTCAGGAATGTGCTTCAGAATGGTGACATCGTCATTTCACTGGTTCACCCTGGTGAGGGTAAGGCGGGGGATGAATGGGATGTCATCCGCCCCGAAGGAGGGGGTTACGGACGCCGATTTGCTCGAATGCAACTGATTGAAGTCCAGAAAGAAACGGCCATCGCACGCGTCACCGAATCCACACGCGTGCTGGTCGACAACGAGTATGTCTACCAGAAGATCGCCGTGGGGGACCTTGTGGAGCGGCCTGCTCACTCGACCAAACTGGATGACGAAGCACAGTCGACTGCGAATCTCAAAAGGCTCATGCTCGCGCTGCATCACTATCGTGAGCAACACGAACACTTCCCGCCCGCGACGATCCTGGGACGTGACGGAAAGGGCAAGGTCCTACACAGTTGGCGCGTGGAAATCCTGCCGCAACTGGGCCAGCAGAAACTTTACGATGAGTATCACTTTGACGAACCCTGGGACAG
>JAQGHT010000295.1 GCA_028291565.1 Planctomycetaceae bacterium
GCATAGTTACCGCACTGATTTGCCACTGAGTCACCACGGAGGGTTGTATGACAACACAGGTCGAGAATGACGTCAGTGAAGTCTGGGCGGCATTGAAGCAGGATCCCAACAACCAGGACTTGCGTAACACTTTAATTGAGCGCTACCTGCCCCTGGTTCGGTATAACGCAGACCGCGTCTGGGCCAAGTTGCCCGACGGCGTCGACCTGAACGATTTGATCTCGGCGGGCGTGTTTGGTTTGATGGATGCCATCGAAGCCTTTGACACGACTCGCGGTGTGAAATTCGAAACGTATTGCGTTCCGCGTATTCGCGGTGCCATGCTGGACGAATTGCGCACGATGGATTGGGTTCCGCGTCTGGTCCGCAGCAAAGCCAGCAAGATGGAAGCGGCCCGCAAGCAGGTCGAAGCGGTCTGCGGACGTCCGCCTACAGATGCGGAAATTGCCGCGAAGTTGGAAATGCCCGTACCCGAATTCGAAAAGATGAAAGCCGAAGCCAGTGCCGTCGGCCTCGTCAGTTTGAATAAGAAATGGTACGAAACTGACAGCTACAAAGATGTTCGAGAAATCGACATCGTGGAAGACAGCAAGGGAGAAGATCCCACCCGCGGCATCCAGAAGCGGGACTTGATGAAGCTGGTCACCAAGGGCCTGAACCGAAACGAACGGTTAATCATCATCCTCTATTACTATGAGGAACTGACGATGAAAGAAATCGGCCAGACCCTGGGACTGAGTGAATCACGCGTCAGCCAGATGCATTCCAGCATCGTGGCCCGCCTGAAAGATCAACTCCGCCGCCGCCGCCCTGAATTCTCGTCATAGTGCACGAGACATCAAAGACAATCTGATTTCAAGCGGGCGAGGGAAACCTCGCCCTTTTTTTGCGCATTGACTGACGTCGCGTATTGTATCGTAGCATAAGCCGCTGGCTTGTGCGAAACGGGACGTATTGGACTTATGGGACCTATAAAATGTCCTATCAGTCCTATAAGTCTCATTCGTCCCATGCAATCGCCATAAGCCACCTGCCAAAGTGTCGTGCCACGATTGAAAAGGAAGCACTCTCAAGCGGTTTAACGCCGCAACTGCTACCCGCTTCTACCCACGGGCATAGGGCCCGGCCGCTGTTCCGGGGCAATCAGAAAAACCCGCCTTCACACAATCACCGAGGATCTTCGCAGCGGCAAGCATATCGTCGCGCGTGACGTCCAGGTGCGTCACGGCTCTCAATCGCCCGCCCCCTGTCGCACCCATTAAGACCCCATGCTGTTTCAAGGCATAAGACAATTGCGCGGCATTTCCCAACTGAGAATCGACCTCGAAGAATACCAGGTTGGACTGCACGTTTGCAGCATCGAGCTTGATACCTGGGATCTTCGCAACTTCCGTGGCGAACAGTTTGGCATTGTCGTGATCGACCTGCATCCGCTGCACATTGTTTTCCAAGGCGTAGACTGCGGACGCAGCGACAATCCCCGCTTGACGCAATGCCCCGCCAAACAGTTTCCGAGCCCGCCGCGCCCGATAAATCACGTCCTTCGACCCGATCAGTATCGATCCCATCGGGCAACCGAGTCCCTTGGAAAAACAAACCGAAATACTGTCGATGTGCTCGCAAATCTCGGCAGGAGAATTCCCGCTGGCGATGACCGCATTGAAAACGCGTGCGCCGTCCATGTGGACCCGCAAATCATTAGCGTGTGCCCATCGGCCAATCCGTTCCAAAGCGCTCAGAGAGTAATACGTGCCGCCTCCGACATTCGCGGTGTTTTCCACACACACCAACCGCGTACGAGCCAGGTGCTGATTGTCGGCCCGGATCTTGCCCTCCAGATCGGCGAGATCAAGCAAGCCGTTTCGACCGGGAATCGTCCGACAGGTGACTCCGCTGAGCGCCGCGGGTGCTCCCCCTTCAAAGCTCGCAATGTGGCCTCCGGCCTCGATCAGCAACTCGTCCCCGGAATGGCAATGAGCCCAGACTGCCATTTGATTGGATTGCGTTCCGGAGCAACAGTAGACCGCCGCTTCCTTGGCAAACAGTTTGCAGCACATTTCTTCCAGACGGTTCACCGTCGGATCTTCGCCATTCATATCGTCACCGACCACGGCATTGGCCATCGCCGCCCGCATTTCCGGAGTCGGCTTGGTAACGGTATCACTTCGCATGTCGATTGTACGAGTCATCGAAACTTTCTTATTTCTCTTATTGATTGCAGCTCCGGGTGAGCTGCGAGGCCAACACGAAAGCCGAAACGGACTTCAAAATATTGAAGAAAAAGGTGTCCCAAGATGAGCTGCGATTCCATAGACACGTACTTCAACCTGCGAAATTCCCATGCTGAGCGCCAGAATGAGTTAGAAAAACGTAGGATGACTCTAACACACTGATAGCAATCCATGCAACTTTACTGCCGCCCGCGATTGACCTACGATGTCGCTCAAGGTTCCCTCTCGCTGGCCATAACACTGCTAGCGGCCATTGATTGAGAGATTCCAGGCGAGCCCGGCGGCTCATCTGGCTGAGTCATCAGAAAGGGCTCTCCATGCGGATTGATCGAATTGACCTGTTTCATGTTGCCATGCCACTCATTTATCCCTGGCGTACCGCGTACGGCGAAGACGTTGCGGCCCATGCGGTGCTGTGTCGGATGACAAGCGGCTCGGTAGAAGCCTGGGGCGAAAGCTGCCCGTTGACCGCTCCTTGTTATAGCCCGGAATGGGGCGGCGGTATTTTCACTGTCGCTCGCGACTGGCTGGCCCCGGCATTGCTCGGGAAAGACATCTCGTCGGGGGACGAACTGCAAAAACAGCTGGCGATCTATAAAGGCAACCCGTTCGCAAAAGCCATATTCGATACCACCTGGTGGGCTTTACAAAGCCGCTTGACCAATACGCCGCTGCACCGATTGCTGGGTGCTACTCGCAATCAAGTCCCGGTCGGAGCTGATTTCGGAGTCATGGACTCCGTCGACGATCTGTTGGCCGCAGTTGGCAAGGCAGTGGACGCGCGGTTTCCACGAATCAAGCTGAAATTCCGGCCGGGCTGGGATCTCGACATGCTGCAGGCCGTACGCAAACAACACCCGTCTGAAGTCTTTCACATTGATTGCAACAGTGGATACCGCTTGTCGGATGTTTCGATGTTTCAAGCCGTGGATCAATTCAATCTGGCGATGATCGAACAACCTCTGCAGCACGACGATGTGCTGGACCACGCCACTTTGCAATCTCAAATTCGCACACCAGTCTGTCTCGACGAAAGTATCACGACGCTCCGGCAGGTCGAACAGGCCATTGCATTGAAGAGTTGCCAATACGTGAACATTAAGCCGGGTCGCGTCGGGGGGCTGACCAATGCTCTGAAGATCCACAATGCGTGCCAAAAAGCAGGGATTCCCTGTTGGGTCGGCGGAATGCTCGAAAGCAGTCTCGGAGCCAAAATCTGCGTGGCCCTGGCGATGCTCGACAATTTCACCTATCCCGCCGACATTTTTCCGAGTTCCCGGTTCTATCACCAGGACTTGGCGGAACCAGCACTTGAGCTGATTCCATTAGCCGATGGAACTCCCGGCGTCCGGGCCGCTGAGACGTTGCCGGATCCAGATGTGAAACGCCTTGAATCACTCACAGTAGAAAGCGCCCGCTTCCGTAGCGAAGTCCAGGTAAAAGTTTCGTAGGACGGACATCAGATCAAACTCCGAATGCCCTAGGGTGCGCCAAGCATACTTGGCGTCTCTGGGCATTGTTGTGTAACCTTTTTTGGGTATTCTAAATAACGCAACGTCATAACCTTGCGGCGGAACGCGCAACTCCACGAGGCCTGTCCACGCCGGTTGAATCCTGAACTCCACCGGAGAATCGCAAACATTCGGTTCGAGGGTTCTAAACAAGAAGCGAATCAAAGCTCCCCATGTCGCTGCCATCTCGTTACATCAGTCGTCTCATTCTTATTTGGTTCACCTTTCTGCCAATCACTCGGGTATTTGGAGCCGATCCACCGTGGTTCCATATCCACGTTGTGGACGAATCGACCGGACGTGGCGTGCCGTTGGTAGAACTCGAAACTGTCAATTCCATCATCCACATCACAGACAACGCGGGAAACATTGCCTTTCAAGAACCGGGACTGATGGACCGGATGGTCTATTTTCATGTCCGCAGTCATGGCTATGAATATCCCCAAGATGGGTTTGGCTTTCGCGGCACGCGCCTGAAAATCACTCCGGGTGGAAAGGCCACGCTGAAGCTGAAACGCATCAATCTCGCCGAACGACTCTATCGAATCACAGGGGCGGGACGATATCGCGATTCGATCCTGCTGGGACTGCCAAGTCCCGTCAAAGAACCACTCCTGAATGCCCAAGTCGTGGGGTCGGACAGCGTGATCAACGCCGTCCTGAATGGCCGCCTGCATTGGTTTTGGGGCGACACAAATCGCCCCAGCTATCCTTTGGGCAATTTTCAAGTCCCGGGCGCAACCTCGCTCCTGCCGGTGAATGGAGGCCTCGATCCGGCAGATGGCATTGATCTGGAATACTTTCAGGATTCCGAAGGCTTTGCGAAGCAGACCGCAAAAATGCCCGGCAAAGGGCCGACCTGGATTTTCGGCGCGGGACTCGTCAAGACCTCGCATGGAACCGACGAACTTTGGACGGGTTACATGAAGGTCGAGCCCCCTTTGAAGGTCTATGCGCGGGGCGTCGCGAAATTCAATCCGCAGACCGCGGAATTTGAGCGCGCGCTCGAGTTCCCGACAATCCCGACACTTTTTCCGGAGGGTCAGACCCTCGCCTGTCGGGAACTCGACACGGACTATCTCTATTTCTGTAAACCGTATCCCCACGTGCGTGTCCCAGCAACGCCTGAGGCTTATCGAGATCCTTTGCAATACGAAGCCTGGACCTGTCTGAAGCCGGGAGCGACGGCAGAGAAACCCGAAGTCGAGCGTGACGCTCAAGGGCATGTTCACTACGGCTGGAAACGGAATACACCCGCCGTTGATCCCGCACTTCAAAAGAAATTAATTTCCACCGGTTTGCTCCAACCACAGGAAGCGTTGCTGCGACTACGTGACCGAGATACCGGAAAGCCAGTTACAGGTCACACCGGTTCCGTCAATTGGAATGAATTCCGCCAGCG
>JAQGHT010000312.1 GCA_028291565.1 Planctomycetaceae bacterium
TGAAACCTCCATCGAAACTGGAACGGAGGCACCCTTGTGAAAAATAGCCGGCCTTATCAAAAGTGCCATTTCCCTTATAACGCGTTTCCACCAACCGCGAGATTGTCCCGGTCTTGAGGTCCCGATCGACCAATAGCGGATCCCATTGATGCATGGGTTTGCCGTCCGTTCCGAGCAGAACCGGGGCGAAATCCTTCCAGGTTTCGCCATAGTCGGAACTCATCCAATATCGAGTCTCCGTACCAAACACAAGCTTTCCGTTCCCCACATAGGTCAACTGTGTGGCCGCAGCAACATCCGGCTTGCCTTCGGCATTCGTATGCAACCAGCGAGGCTTCGTCCACGTCTGGCCGAAATCATCACTGAAAACAAGTATCGACTTGATGGCCGGCTTATCAACCGACGCCGTCAACATGAGCCGGTTGTGTTCAGGCATGAACACCAAATAGGGAATCTGGGAATTGTTATAGGGCCATTCTCCACCGATGAAGTTCAGCTTGGAGGGCAACGTCTGCCGGGCGTCAGATCCATTAATCCGTACGACACCGTGGTCTTGCCATCCGCCGTGCGTCCAGCGTGCATTGCGAGGATCAATTTTCGATTCGAGCTCGCAAGCGAGCGGCGCAGGTTGATTTTGCATTTCAGCGGAAGCTTGCGAATCGCCCACTGTCACGGGTTCCGTTCCAAGCGCCGAAATGCAAAAAAAGACCGCGTACAACGTCTGAAGCATGTTTTGACATTCACAAATAGAAATCGGACATTCGGCCAAGTTCATGCAACGACTCGAGCGTCATTCACATGTCGGTGACGATGTTACGGTTCTGGTCTCTCGATTGTCCAGACTTTAATCAAAGGTTTTGCCTTTACATTGAATGAATTGACATACCGGGGCAGACAAGCAGTCGAGTATCTCGGAAGTGCAGACCATTCCGCTGGTTAAAAAACGCCAGCCCACACGCCTCATCCCACAAAATGGCTGCAGTGTAGCCTCCTGACGCCAATCAAAAAAAGAAACCCTGAGCTTGACTTGCATTGGTGTATTACGGTAATAATACACCAATGCAAGTCAGTCCATCCTACTTCCAGGTGAACCCCTCGTCCGGCGTGCCGATCTATCGGCAGTTGATGGACCAGGTCCGCGCGCTCGTCGCCAGCGGGCGGTTGACGGAAGGGGACTTGCTCCCGTCCGTGCGGCAGGTCGCCCAGGACTTGCAAGTCAACCAGATGACCGTGTCCAAGGCGTATTCGCTGCTGGAGCACGACGGGGTCGTCGAGCGCGTGCGCGGGCAAGGGATGCGCGTCAACCATAAATCGCCCAGAGGAACAGTCAAGGAACGGCAGGATGAGCTGCGGCCGCTGTTGGAGCAGGTGGCCACTCAGGCGTATCAGTTGGCCCTGACACGGCAACAAGTAATGGCGGCCCTCGCCCCTTTATTAAAGGAACGCGGCAATGAGTGAAACGATGCTCGACCTGCGCGGAGTTTCGAAAAGCTTCGGACACAAGGCTGTGCTGAAGGAAGTCGATCTGAGTTTGCCGGCAGGCTCGGTCCTGGGACTCGTGGGCAAGAACGGCACCGGCAAGACGACGTTGCTCAAATGCGCTTTGGGCCTGCAACGCCCTCAGCGCGGCGACGTCCACATCTTGGGCGAGCCGGCCTGGGAGCTTAGCGCCGCGGGCAAGGAACGGCTCGGCTATGTGCCGCAGAAAATCGACCTCTGTCCCTGGATGAATATCCGACAGATCGCTGCTTACACGGGCGCTTTCTATCCCCGGTGGAACAAGGCCCTTGTCGAACGAATGTTGCAGGAATGGGAGCTGAACCCGAAGGACCGCGTCGGACTGTTGTCGGTTGGCCAGACGCAAAAACTAGCCATCATCCTGGCCCTCGGTCATGAGCCGGAACTGCTGGTCCTCGACGAGCCTGCCGCCAGCTTGGATCCCATGGCGCGGCGGCAGTTCCTGGAAACGCTGCTCGACACGGTCGGCGAGCGCACGGTGCTTTTCTCAACACACATCACTTCGGACCTGGAGCGCGTCGCCGACCGAGTCGCGGTCCTCAAGGACGGCAAAATCGTCTACTGCGGAGAACTCGATGCACTGAAGGACAGCGTCAAGCGGCTACATGTTCAGGCCGCCGCGACTTTGCCAGACGGTTCGTTCGATGTCCCAGGGATGTTGCACGCGAAGTTGACTGGCAACGAGGCGGTAGTGAGTGTGCAGGACTTTACGGCAGATTTGCCCGAACGAATCGCTCAACAGTGGTCGGCCTCCGTGGCAGTGGAGGATCTCAATCTCGAGGACATTTTCCTGGAGTTGCATCATGAGTGATTACCTGCGGATCGCAAGAGCCTACCTGAGCGGAACAGCAGCGGCGGTGTGGTGCTTCATGTTCCTCTGCCTCTTGACCTTCGACATTGCAGAGGCGGTTTCAGCATTCGATGGAGAGGTCGCACTTAACCAGGGTGGTATCCTGGGCGGCGTCCTTTCCAGAAAATCATACCTGGCAATGTTTGCGTACTTCAATGCTGGTCTATTAGGCGTCCTACTCAGAGACAACATCGCCCAACCAGCGGCGTCAGTTCTGCCGCAGTATCGCCAGAAGCATCTCGTGGTCACTGCGCTCATCGCATTGTTTTTCCTTGCGATCCCAATGTTCTCGATGGAGTTTGTCGGAACCAGCACCATCGCGCCAACGAGCGTCGCCGTGATCTTCCTGACGTGCCTGTCGGCGGGATTGTGGACGCTGCACCATCCAGCCCTGGGCGTCCTGGCTTTCCCTTTCCTGGTCTTTGTATTGTCGCGCTCTGCATCCTCCGCCGAGCTCGCTGCTTTCCTCGCGGGAAGAAACCTGGCTGCCTCTGCGGCTTTGGTGATCATGAGTTTGCTAGCACTCTGGGCCTTGGCCTGGCGATTGCTTGCGTTGAAAGAAGATATGCTTGAGTATTCGATCGCTCGCGTGTGGGGCGATATTCTCCGTGGCAGGGGTCAACAAACTAAGACTTTCGCTGACTATTTCGCTAACTGTATCGCTGCGTCGCCAGCTGATCGGCGAGTCACTCAGCAGAACCTCTACCCGCAGAACGGCCCGTTTTCCAACCTGAAACAAGTCGACAACCTCGCCGGCTACTGCGAGCGAAGCCTATGGCAACGTTTACAGTTATGGCGGCTGGGGAGCGCTCCGACGCGTACCTCCGTGGCCGTGGGGTGGCTCATTGTGCTCTCGCTCATCATTATCGGGATACAGATCATTGCTGTGCGATTGGCGGGGGCGGAACTTTTTCCAGCCAGGGACTCCGTGGTGATATTCTCAGTGCAGGTCATGATGAATCCTGTGAACATTTGGCTGCTCTGGATCACACGCCTGCATCGTCTGGGTTATGAATCACTGCGGCCGCGAACGCGACAGGAATTCGTTCGAGAGCTCGGGTTGACGCTGTTGTGGGATATGATCCAATGCTGGCTGGGGGGCATTCTGTGTCTGGGAATCGCCGCAGCCATCTGGGCGCCGGAACTGTTGGAAGTCAAAAACATGATCCTGTTCATGTCAGCCACCGCGGCCGGCCAGCTTTGTACGTACGGCATGCTGGGAATCTGGCTCATCAAACGACGCGGAACGGTGACAAACGTCTTGTGCGCACTCTGCCCCTTTATGGCGATGGCGATGTGGTTCCCCGCGATGCTGAGCTGTCGCACCCGCGGCGAACTGAATCTTGCGATCGGGTCAGTCCTGGTCGTGACCGCGACGAGCGTGGCAACAATCGCATTCGCTTACCGCCGCTGGTGCCGGGCGGATTTGGATTAAGGACCGGCGAGGTACTTACTGTCAGGCAGTTTAATTGTCATAGTGCAGTCGCTATTTATCGCAAATTAACCACGGATTACACGGATTACACAGATAGAACATTTGAAGTCCCTGGCGAATGTGCATTTTTACGTCGCTCATTTGAATTCATCCGTGTAAACTGTGTGATCCGTGGTTCAATAACGAATTGTCAATAGTTCGGACAGTAATTATTTCCTCGGTCCTTAGGATCGGCGCATCAATAAGTGCCCGTAGCAAGGCTCGAAAATATGGAAAAAGTTCCGACAGTTATTCATTTGCCGATCCTTAGCCATCGCCGGGACACACTGTTTCACAGCCGGTCTGGCAATTTATCACGACAGTATCAAAAATCCCGACACGCAAATCAAAAAATTGACCTCGAATCTCTGTCCCCGATCTCAATGCCTGGCACCGGTACCATCCAGTCTCCAAAAACTCTGTGAGGTGTTGACATCTTCGCACAATGTCGTTGAACTTTGTTGCGAAGGATCTGGTGTAAAGAGAACTTGACGCTTTATCAGATATGAGGGCCCGTGATGTCAGACGTTCAGCAACTGATTCGTGAGCTTGCTAAATACGCATTTTCGAAGCGCGGGGCCGAGCGGAGCGCACGCCTGACTGGTGGCGATCCTCTTGATTGGCCCGACGTGGAAATCCCTGGACCGACATGGGGCTCCTTTTTCGCGTTGGATTCAATGACCGTTGCTCAGATCCCGGTACTCGCCGGGCGAATCGAACAGCATCAGAAGCGTTATCCGGCAATCGTCGAGTCACCGTGGGTTGAGCGTGACGGTCACATCATGATGAAAGTTCCGCTCGACGCGGCCATTCCGATCGAATTCATGAAATCGCTGATCGATGACGCTCACGAGATTGTGTGGGAAAAGCTCACCCCGCGAGCCCTGAAGTATATTGAATTTGCCGAGCAACCTTATAATGACCTGAAGTTAATCGACCAGATGATCGACCTGCACTTGCTCCAGCGCGCGCGGTCCGACATCCACAAACTGATGCGTCCAGCGATTTTGCTTCGAACAAAGAACTCGCCCGAATCAAAGATCGCGATTGGCGCGACGAAAATTGGTGGCCAGCCGGATCTACCACCCCAAACAAAGTGGCCGGTCTTCACGAACGGCAAGCCGCTCGCATTCCTCGCCCAACTAAACATGGCTGAACTCTCACGACTGGGAACTCTGCCCATTCCCGGCTTGCCTGACAATGGTGTGTTGTCGGTCTTCTCGGTGTGGGGTTGGATGGAAGACGGAGACTCTGACCCGAAAACTCCCGAGACCGATGCTGAAAAACAAACCGGCTGGACGGTCATTATTCATTCGCCTGACAACGGTCTGCAGCGCCGTCCCACGCCGAAGCGAGTCAATGCTTTTAAAGCGGCAGCGGTCGAACCCACTGCGATCCGTTCGCTTCCCAATCACTCGAACGAACCAGCGGTTGCCGCCCTCAGATGGGATAAAGACTTGTGGAACGAATTTGATACCATGCAGATGGACTTTCGCTCAATTCAATTGAGAAAGCTCAGTCAGTACGGCGGTCTGGGCAGCCCTCATCAGTTGGGGGGCTATGCGATCTTCCAGCAGTTCTTTCCGTTGGAATTGGTTCGTAAGCCGGGGATCCTGTCCATGTTGAGCAAGACACGATCAATGTTTCTTCAAATTGGTACTGACGGACATACCGATATGTGCTGGGGCGATGGTGGCGAACTGACGTTTTACGCCGACACGAAGGCCTTGAGTGCCGGGAGGTTCGATCGAATGTGGGGCACCTGCCAGGGTGGTTAATGGAATGGAAATGCAATGGGACACAGCGACGACGAGATACAGCGGTCAGGATCAATACCTGACCGGAATGGAACAGTAACCAGCGTCTCGTGCGCATTCTGCAACTCCTGGCGATAACGAGCTGAATGCTGATCATCGCTCAGCCGATCGGCGTCGAACCGAGTCTCACGATCGGGTCGGTCCTGGCTGCGACGAGCGTGGCAACAATCGCATTGACTCAACGCCGCTTGTGCCGGGCAGATTTGGATTAAGAAAGTTTGGTTGCGGACCAGCAGGTCCACAGAAGCGCGAACCTCAGCCGGCGAGAAGCTGTCAGAGATCTCGCTGAAGGCGATGGTTCACATTTTATTGCGGAACGCACTTTGGTTGATCATACTGACCATCATCCCCAGAAATGCGGAGTTTTGTCGTCGATGAGATTGAGATCGTATCTGTGGCCGGCCGCGCAGGATTCTTGTGTTCGCCTGCAGTTTCGGAGATATTGGACTGTGGGTGCCAATCGTGGGGGCACGACTGTTTGATTCGGGATGGGAGACCAGGTATGGACATGGCGCCACAGCTCGGCGAGTTGATACAGGATGGCGAGCGCCGGCGGGATGCCGTGCATATTGCCCTCGCCCCGGTCACGGCGGTCGAATGGCTGAGGCCGGGGCAGCATGTCGGACTGGTTCAGGAAGGCAATGTCGAACTGGTTGGTCCGAGCCCGCACAACATCGGTATCGTGGATCCGTACTTGCGGGAAGACATCGAACCTGGCCAGCGGTTCTGGCTCTGCCTTTACCCCGGCACGGTCACCGGACTCCGGCACGTGTGGACTCATCCAGCGTTCACGGCGGCCAATGCGGCGATCAAGGAGAAGTTACGATGAACGACCGATCGAAGTTCCTCAAGGCGCTCGAAGTCAACGAGGATGATGTCGCGACACGCATGGTCTACGCCGACTGGCTGGATGAGCGTGGCGAGCATGAACAGGCGGACCGACAGCGGAAGTGGCCGGCTGCCAAAGAGTGGCTGCGCGCCTTCGCTCGCAACATCCCCGATTTCAACTGGGCCGACGGCGCAGATGAAACCGAAGAGGACAAGATGTATACCTCGTATGGGATGCTGATGTACTTCCTTGAGCGTCACGTTGATGGGAACTTTTTCTTATACTTCGATACCCCGTACGACTTTAATGCCTACAGCGAGGAGCTGTGGAAGAACTTTGAGATTGTAACCGGCCTGAAAGCTCCCGCGGGTGAATATCGCAATACGTTGCCCCCATTCCGCTGTGCATGCTGACTCATCGAGACCCGGTATCGATCGCGTTTAGGACTCGAAGGCACGCCCCGACCAAGAGGCTGACAAACAACCTGGCGGGCGGTGGGTGTAAACCCACTGGTTCTTCGGTTTCTTTTTTGGTTTTGAGGAGAAAACCTCGAAAACAGTGCCGGTCCAATCTGCCCCTTTTCTTCCTCTTTCACTATTCATGGCCGAGGAATTCCGCATTCGACACTTTGCCGTTCCGTGGCGACCTGTTGTCGGGACACCATCGCTCGAGCGGTTGAACTTTGAGTGTTCCGCTTGAAAGGCAGAATTCGCGGAAATTCCCAAAAGTCTATCGCCAAACGCACGGTGAGCGCGGTATAAAATCGCGGTCAAGCGGCTGGAAGGCGGTCCGCGTCGGACGGCTCCACGCCCTGCACTTCTTGGAGAGAAACATGAAGACGATTCTCTTGGCGGCGATGGCACTTGGGTTCTGCGGCGTCGCGGTCGCGGCTGACGATGACAAAGTAGACCCGGTTGGGAAATGGAAGTGTGAATACAAAATCGGCGACCAGCAGCGGACTTCCGAACTCACGATCAAGAAGGACGGAGACAACCTGGTCGGCACGATGAACTGGCCGGACCAGAAGGATGTGAAGCTCGAGGACGTGAAACTGAAGGACGGAGAACTGACCTTCTCTGCCGAGCGGAAGGTCATGGATAATACGTTCGCCGTCACGTACAAGTTCAAAGTCGACGGCGACAAAATCAAGGGGAAGGGCTCAGTGGACGCCGGCGGCGAGAAGCGGGAGTTCGACATCGAGGGGAAGCGAGAGAAAAAGGAAAAACAATGAAAGCATTGGATGGCATTCGAATTGCCCTGAAGTTCAGCGACATGAGTATGACGCACCTGAGCGGGATGCAGGATGCTCCACTGTTACGCCCTGGGCCATGGGGAGGCAATCACGCGATGTGGATCGCGGGGCACCTGGCCGTCGTCGAAGGCCGTCTGCAGCAGATGTTGCACGGCACTCCCAATCCTGTCCACCACTGGAAGCCGCTGTTCGACTGGGGCAGCGAGCCGGTCGATGACCCGGCTGCCTATCCGCCGTTCGAAGAGGTGGTGCAGACGTTCCGGCGGCTGCGGGAGCAAACGCACGCGTTCCTCAACGAAGTCGGCGAGGAAGGTCTGGATCGGCCAACGAAATGTCAACCGCCGGGGTTCAAGGGATTCGAGACCGTAGGCGCCGCGATCCAAATCATCGCCTGCCACGCAATCGGACATATGGGCGGACTGACCGTCGTTCGGGCCGCCAGCGGAAAGGAGCGATTGTTCGTACCGTCAAAGGAACTTCGTGAGTTCTAACGAAGTCACTGAAAGACTCTGACAAAATCGATTGTGGTCACTCGTTTGGATTGGGCAATTCTAACCTACACCCACTTCCCAGTGCCGCAGCGGTTTTGTCAGATTTACTCAGCGTGTACCGCGCCGACGGCCGCCTCACCACACACTACAGCGGACCGACAGGGCGAACCGCTCCTTTTGATTCAAACGCGTCCCAACGCCCTGCCGCACGTTGCCCCGGCCACGGTGATAAGCCGACGACGAATAGTTCTAGTGGCGTCCTTTTGCATGCACTTTCTATAGGAACGGATCGACGCCCTCTTTCGCTAAAAAACCGACCGCATTCACGGCGTCAGCCAGTCATCCAAATGTAGACCGGGGATGTTTTGGTAGTCCTTCGTGTTGTGCGTTACCATCGTCTGTCCGTGGACCAAGGCCGCCGACGCGATCATTAAATCGGTCGTTGGAACAGCAATCCCCTTTTGCATTAGCGTACCTCGCACCCGACCAAACATCTCGGCACAGGCAGAATCAAAGTCGACGACCTGCACTTCTTGCAACAGGTCGCCGATCAATGTCAAAAGGTGGTTTGCCTGAGAATGCTTGTACGCCCCCGCATAAAGTTCCGCCAGTGTGACACTGGCAATTGCAATCTGCCCCGTGTATTGAATGAAGCGATGGGCCAACTTCGCTGGCCGCCGCATATGAGCCGAGCAAATATCCGTATCGATGAGGAATCTCATAGCTCTCCCAAGTCGGCAATCTGAGGCCGTCGCTCCAACTTCCGAGCCTGATAAATCTCTTCCATGATGGCATCCCACTCCACGTCGTCGGCCAAAGCTCCCTCAGTGCGAAGGAAACCGTCGCCAGTCTTATGGGATGACCTGGAGATGACTTTTACCTGAACTTCAACCTCTTGCCCCTCAGCAATTCCGAGGTCTCCGTCGAGTTCAATGGTATTCCCGTGAACTGTGCCGTGTAGAGTCTTGGTCATTTCATCTCCTCAAATTCAAGCCAGCACCGTGCGTATCTTTATACATCATACCACGGCTTTGCAATCCACCGTCAACTTCGCTGACCAGCACTTCGTCTCTCGGGGTGGCCCCAGTTGGGCTGCAACCATGGTCTCACCAAAGTTCGACGGTTTTCACATTGACTCGGCAGGCAGATTTCTGAGAAACCACATGGCATGCGTTCGAATCCGCCGCGTGCAGACTTAGTCTATCGGGCTGTTGACTGGTGGTCGAGTTCAACGCAATGGTATCTGGCGCGCAGGACGGAAGCAAAGGACAGGCATTTGCTACTTGCTTGTCGGAAAAAGGACTAAACTGTTTCTAATAAGGGCGAAGCACAATGCCGGACCTTTTTCGCTTTCCGCTGACCGCCTCCATGAAAACAATCAACCAAGGCCGGCGTCCCCCTTGAGGTCCGTACAATCCTTCCTCAATCTTTGACCAGTCATCTTCACCAAGAGCCTCCATGTCCGATCCTGATAGTGCCTGTGGAGTTCGTGGCTCGTGAACCTGAGCACGTGGTTCGAAGACACCGCTGTCTGTGACAATCATTGCGTCCACAACATCTTTTATTCCGACGCGACGATTCGACAAAAGTCGCACTCGATTGATGGCCGTTGCGAGAACTTTGGTGATGCCACCATCAGCGATGATGTCAACCATTCGGCAGCGAGACGATAACTCCGAGGTCTCCCCTGGAGGAGCGTACGGCGGAATGATATCTTCAGGAATGCAAAAGAGGCTGTTCAGGTGATGCACTGCACGGTGCAAATGAGCGAGCATTGCGACTTCTGAACATTCGAGGATCGCAAAGTTCCTGGCTTGAGCTAGTAATATCAGGACGTCATCAGAAAAGCAAAACAGGTACGCAGGCGGCATAATCGGCTCCAAATAAGGACGCGGAAGGTGACATGACTTTAAGTACCTGTCATTCGTTCTTCCTCTTCATTATGTTAAGCAATCATCGCACATTTCACCAAAAGACGGCCGAGGGCGGCCATCCTACAGGCTCATTTTGCGTGCCTGATGAGCCCACTCGTAAATCGGGTAGCCCGTACTAAGGCACTTATTGATCGTCGACCCTTTACGACACTCTTCGCCGAACTCCCGTAAGCGGATGTGCGCTGGAAGTGATTGCTGGATTGGAAATCAGCGTTTTGAGTTCGGGTTGAATGGGCTGTCTCGTTGGAAATCAAGTTTCTCCGAATGGAGGTGAATTACCTCCCAGTTCGGCGGCTTCAAATCACGGGAAACTCTAATACTTCTGCATTTGCGTACTAAACGGACAGCGCAGGGAGTTCGGCGAAAAGTGTCGGTTTTTTTTACGCGCACAGGCGCGGCGCGACTTGAGTGGCAATTCCATGTGATGCGGGGTACAGTGCTTTGCGTATCACCCTGTGATCGTCGCGCAAATGAAAGGCAAACACAATGGGCCGTCGTTCTAAATACGCCAATGAGTTTTTCCTGGTTGCGTTACTGCTTGTGTGTTTAGGTTATATCGTTTACGGCGCCATCCTGCTCTTCGTGGAAATTGTGAAGTGGTTGAGCAGGTGCATCGCCTGGTTTTGGAAACGGCGTAACTACTCCCCGAAACGGTCATCTGAAGAATCGACCCGCGAGCTCCAGCCTGATCGTGCCAACGGTCCAATTGGGCGGCCGATCATTCGACGTACTGTGCAGGTTGGCCCAATGCACTTCAATCTGGTGAAGTCCGGGATCGAAGTGTCCGTAAGAATTTGGGGGGTGAGTTTGGGACTGGGACCGAAGGGAAACTATGTTCAAATGGGTTTGGGTGGCTTGAATTACCAACGCACTCTGGCGTCCACGACGACAGAAACGGACACGAATGCGAGTGTGGCGAATTCGGCGACGCCGCAATCTGGAGCAACAGGCGCCGCAATCGCGCGATCCGTCAATCGTTCAATCCATACCACTTCAACTCAGGTTCTGAAGGAAATCGATCTCAAGGCGCATCGAATCCGTCTGACACCGATCATTGCAAGCATTTTTATTGTTGCGCTCATTGCACTGGTATGGATCGGAACGCCAAATTGGGTCGTGATTGCTTCCGCAACGGTCTTTGCGATGGGAGTGTTTGCAACGTACTTGTTCGACGTGTTACGCACAACTGTGGTGCTGATCTATGATATTGATGAAGCAATGCTTGATGCGTACGGCAGGCTTTGTGAAGCCCTCAACGAATTAAGTCAATGTGACTGCGTTTGGCACCTCTCAGGAGAGTGTCTCGGTGATGGCTCCAATTCGATAGAGGCCTTCGTGCTAAAAAGAAAACGGGAAGTTGCTTCGTTTTGGAATCACACGCCAAGCTTTGTGACAACGAATATTGACGTTCCAATGGTCTCGTTTTCGTCGACTTGTTTGTTGTTTTTCCCCGACAGACTCTTTGTGCGAAACGGAAATTCAATCAGATCAGTGGATTACCAACACATCAAGATGACGTTCACCGATATCCAGTGCGTTGAATATGGAGCCAGGCCAAATGATGCGAAAGTGGTTTCAGAGCGATGGGCACATGCAAAAATGGACGGCAGTCCGGATCGCCGTTATAAATTCAATTATCCAATTCCCACCTGTGAATACGAGGCAATTTCGCTAAGTAACCACGCCGGACTTAATGACATTTTGATACTCTCCCGAACAGGAGTAGCATCACTTCTCAAGGATGCATGGCGGGCACTGGCCGATGAGATTGAGGTCGCCAAACTCGCAGAGTTGGAGCGGCAAAATCAACTGGAAGATGAATTGAAAGCAATTCTGGCGTCCCGGGAAATGGAACATGCCGACCAAGCCGCCGCATTGGCCAACGCATCACAAGAGGAGCAGCCGTCGCTTCCAGAGATTGAGAATCTCGATACCGCCATGCTACATATCCTGTGCTGCGTCATGGTCGCTGACGGAAAAGCGTCCAAATCAGAACGAGTCTATATCCACAAGCAAATGAAAGTCTTGGGTTCAGATTGGGATACCAAAGCGATTGAAGGCGAGATCAACGAATTCGTAGAACATGTCCGGGTCTATGGAGGGAAACAAGTACTGAGACGGACGATCATGCGAATTCCCGAGATACAGCAATTTGGCAAATCTCAAATCCTCGCAGACAGTCTGAATGGCCTGATCGCCGCCGACGATTCAATTGATGAACGTGAGCTGATTCTCTGCAGCAAATTGACTCGTTTACTCGAAAAATAGAAACGTGACATCTTAAAGCTTCGTCGTTTCGAAGACGTCATCGATAGATTGACACTGAGCCACACAGTTCGGACTGTCTGACCGTGTCCGACCGATCGGATTCAGTCAGACGGTCCAGTCTTTCGCTGCAGTTGTTCTTCGCGATCACGAACCATGATGCGGCAGTCGATGTCGGGATGAACCGTCTGGGTTGGTTCGGCGGAGAAGATTCGCGAAAACTGCACAAATAATCGTTGCAATAGGTTTAGCATCGCTTGTACGATGTTGACTTACCGCCAGAGCACCATTCGAGTGGCTCCGATCAGCGTGCAATTCGAAAATCGTGTTGCCGCGAGGACAGTGCGGTGACGATACCCTGCAGAGCCCCGTCATTCATCCCCCTTCATCTGGTCTGAGATTCGTTGTTGTTCGAAACAGCATGAGATGTGATTGACTTGTCACCCCCCCAAGACATGGTCGCATCTTGTTTCTGCACCAATTCTGTTCAATATTGCTACTGTTGATTTTTCTTCTGTGGAAAGCGGGCCGGGAATGTTGATTCGTGATTGGTTGAAACGCCTGAAGGGCTGGGTTGGACCGGATTTGAATCGATCGAAAATCCGGACGAATCATCCGCAAGCGATTCACCGTGAACGTGTTACGTCTATCGAAACACTCGAAGAGCGGGTCTTATTGACTGCCTGGGTCTCCGCCGGGCCAACCAGCATCATCAATGGACAATTGGAAGGAATCGCAGGCCTGCCTCTGATTGGCGCCCTGAATACCGTGGCTCCAGATCCTTCGAACGTCGACGTGGTCTACGTCGGTGCCGTCAATGGTGGAATCTGGAAGACGACTAACGCCACCTCCGCCAATCCAATCTGGACACCTGAGACTGACTTTCAGCAGTCATTGTCAATATCATCGATTGAGTTCGATTCGACCGACCTTACGCACAATACGTTGATCGCCGGGATTGGTCGGTTCAGCAGCGCTGCCTTGCAGGGCGGGCCGCGAACCGGGCTATTAAGTACAACGAATGGTGGGGCCACGTGGACCCCGATCGACGGGAATGGGGTCCTGGACGGAAAGAACGTTTATGGGGTGGCCGCTCGTGGCTCGACACTGATGGCATCCATGAACGATGCGGATTCTCACCTGACTTCAGACACGGGGCTGTTTCGCAGTACGAATGGAGGCACCAGTTTCACTCAACTGACGGTGGCCAATAGCGGACTGCCGCAAGGAATTGTGTTCGATCTGACGAGTGATCCTGCGAATAGCGCGGTCTTCTACTGTGGCGTGATTCAAGCGGAAAACGGAGTCAATGGCATCTACAAAACGAGCAACACGGGTGCCAACTGGACCCTGGTCAGCGGTTCGTCGATCAATTCCCTACTCGTGAATTCGACGACAAGTACCATCGAGATGTCCGTCGGGACCAGTAATAACCTGTATGTCGCCGTCGTCAACAGCGGGCAGTTGTCAGGGCTGTTCCGTTCGGGAGATGGCGGTGGCACATTCACTCAATTGGATACTCCGACGACGAACGAAAACGGCCATCTGTATGGATTGGAGCCTGATGACGACGAAGATCCGGGCTCATCAGGGGGCATGCATTTTTCGATCATTGCCGATCCGAGCAATGCGAACCTGGTGTATGTCGGAGGGGACCGACAACCGTCACCGGGTCCGGACGGTGTTGAAGGGACGGCGGATGATACCTTTCCGAACTCGATCGGTGCGACCCAGTACGACGGGCGCCTGTTCCGGATTGATGCGAGCAAGGCTGCGGGATCACAAGCAGTGACTCTGACGCATTCCAACATCCTGAGTCCCGGTGGTGGCGGCACGGCCAGTAACAGTGCTCCGCACGCGGACTCGCGGGACATGGCCATCGACGCGCAGGGGCGAATCCTTGAAGTGGACGATGGGGGAATCTATCTCCGCACCAATCCTCAGAACAATACGGGTGACTGGTTCGGCGTCATGGGAAATCTGGCTGTCACAGAGATGCACGACGTCGCCTATGATTCCCTCTCAAATACCATTATTAGTGGCAACCAGGATGCTGGAACGACTTATCAGATCGTCGGGGGTGGGCCGGCGTATAATGCCTTAAGCAATGCCGATGGCGGTGAAGTCGCCGTTGATAACACCACGCTCGCGGGATCCAATCAGTCGATTCGCTATTCCAGTTATCAGAGTCTGGCCGTGTTTCGGCGAACGGTCTGGGATGCATCCGGTGGCCTTGTCAGCACAACGTTCCCCGCGTTGACAGTGACCAGCGGGGCGCCAATAGTTCAGGATTTTCGGACACCCATTGCGCTCAATGTGACCGACCCGAAACGGATGTTGTTCGTCGGCTTTAACTCGGTTTATGAGTCCTTCGATTCCGGAGCGACGATCTCTGAAATCAACGATGGGGGGATCAATTACGGCGATGATCCTCAAGGCAGTGCACTGGCTTACGGGCATCCCAATAACCCCGATGCCATTTGGTTTGGTAGTTTCAATCAAGTTCTCGTCCGAACGACCTTGGGCGGACTCCTGGCCCCGACAGCGACCGCTTTTCCCGGTACTGCTTCAGATATTCGCCAGTTGGCTCTCGACACAACGACCGCCACGGCAAATAGTGCGTTTGTCATCGACAATGCTCAGATTTATCGGACCACGGATACTGGTTCCAGCTGGAGCGATATCACCGGCAACCTGGCCTCAGTCGGCGCCGTAGATTTCCGGTCAGTTGTATTCATTCCTTTGTCGGGCCTGAATGCGCTGGTGGTGGGGACGCAGACGGGAGTCTATTACTCGATCGGTCCGAACTATAACACCTGGAAAGAACTCGGGACCGGATTGCCCAATACGCTGTCGTATGATCTCGAATACAATGCGACCGATGACGTACTTGTCGATGGCACGACGGGACGCGGGGCGTGGATTTTGCCCAACGCGAGTCAATCGATTTACAACATCGATTACGGCGATGCACCGGATACCACGTCTGGAACAGGACCAGGGAACTACCAGACTCTGAAAGCGAACAACGGTCCCAGTCATGATACGTTCTTGACTCAGACAACCCTGTTTATGGGCGCCCGAGTTGATGGTGAGAGCAATGCGACTCCGAATGTCAAAGCGAACGGCGACGATGCGGCGACTTCACCCGACGACGAAGATGGATTGATCGAACCGGGGCAGGATCTGGAGCTGACGGTCGGATCCGCGCCGGTTGTCCGGGTGCGTGCAACGAATCTGACGGGAAGTGCGGCGACACTGTATGGCTGGATCGACTACAACCAGGACGGCGTGTTCACGAACGGGACCGAGCGGACCTCGATCACGGTTCCCGCAGGAACCACGAACGGGACGTTCATTCTGACGTTCCCCGTGATTCCCGCCAATACGACAGCAGGATCGACTTATGCCAGATTCCGGTTGAGTTCGGATGCGGCAGCGGGGGCCTCGACTGGACCTGCAATTGGTGGAGAAGTGGAAGACTACCCCGCCAGTATTGCGCTACTGACCGGCGGAGCGTCCAATTCGCTCCAGAATACAAAGATTGCCAACGCAACGAACGGCGGTCCGACACTGACCACGAATGGCCTGTTCGGCAACGCCGTGGCATCCCTGGGTGACCTGGACGGAGACGGCGTGCCCGATCTGGCAGTCGGGCAAGTGGGAGATAATACAGCCGGTACGGGACGCGGGGCTGTCCAAATCCTGTTCATGAACACGAACGGAACTGTGAAGAGCAGCGTGAAAATTGGGAGCGGCACCAATGGTGGTCCCACGCTGGCAAATCTGGATCAATTCGGTTCGTCTGTCACGTCGCTGGGCGATCTGGATGGCGATGGCGTCACCGATCTGGCCGTGGGTGCCATGGGAGATGACACCGGGGGAACCGATCGTGGAGCCGTCTATGTGTTGTTGCTCAATTCGAATGGAACCGTCAAAAGCAGCGTGAAGCTGGCCAGCGGGTTGAACGGTGGACCGACACTGCTGGACGGTGGTTTGTTCGGCAGCTCCGCCGCGTCAATCGGAGATCTGGACGGTGATGGTGTGACCGATCTGGCCGTCGGTGCCACGAACGATTCCACGGGTGGTACGAATCGCGGCGCAGTCCAGGTGCTGTTCATGAGCGCGAACGGCACAGTGAAGAGTCACGTAAAGCTGTCGAGTGGTTCGAATGGGGCTCCGGTACTGGCGGATCAGAGCCAGTTCGGCGGTTCAGTGACATCGCTTGGTGACCAGAATGGCGACGGCAGCACCGATGTGGCTGTCGGTGCCGTAGGGGCCGGAACCGGCGGGTCTGTCTATGTCTTGCAATTGAACGCGAATGGAACCGTCAAAGCCAGTACGGCACTGTCGAGTGGAACGAACGGGGTTCCGACATTAGGGAGCGGCGACAAGTTCGGGACGTCAATAACGTCACTCGGTGACTTCGATGGTGACGGCGTGACGGATCTGGCAGTCGGTGCTCCAGGCGATGATTTCAACGGAACCGACCGTGGCGCGGTGTATGTACTGCTGTTGAACGTGACTGGTACCGCGAAAAAGAGCCTGCGTATGGCGAGCGCGACGAATGGCGTCGCAACGCTGACTGACAGCGATCAGTTCGGCAGTTCGGTCACGCTCATCGGGGACTTGAACCGGGATGGTTATCCCGATCTGGCCGTCGGTGCTCCAGGCGATGACACAGGCGGCAATTCGCGCGGTGCTGCCTATATCCTGTTCTTGCAGCAGCCGGACACCACACCTCCGGTGTTAAACTCGTTCACCCGGCAAACACCGTCCAGCAGCTTGACGAACGCCGATACGCTGGTCTTCCGAGCGACATTCAATGAAGCCGTTCAGAACGTGGATGTAGCCGATTTTGCCGTGACGGGAACGACGGCGACCATCACCAGCGTCACTGCAGTCAGTGGCAGT
>JAQGHT010000334.1 GCA_028291565.1 Planctomycetaceae bacterium
CCAGTTCTTCGCTCGATGAAGGCTTTGAATACTCAGGCGACGCGAATCCTGAAGTTGTTTGGGCACAAGGATCCGGCGATGGTGATCGCCACTGCTGGACCCGAGCAGGAATACTTCCTGATCGACCGGAACTTTTTCTTCGCCCGACCTGACCTGTTGAATGCCGGTCGTACGTTGTTTGGTGCCAAGCCGCCCAAGGGTCAGGAATTCGAAGATCAGTACTTCGGTGCGATTCCCGAACGCGTCCTGGCTTGCATGCTCGAAACCGAACGCGAGCTTTACAAGTTGGGCGTGCCTGTGAAGACACGGCACAACGAAGTGGCTCCGTCTCAATACGAATTGGCTCCCATCTACGAAAATGCCAACGTCGCCGCTGATCATCAGCAATTGACGATGTTGATGTTGCGTCGCGTGGCCGAGAAGTACGGTTTGGAATGTCTGCTGCATGAAAAGCCGTTCGCAGGTGTCAATGGTTCGGGTAAGCACTTGAACTGGTCCTTGGGTAACAGCACTCAGGGTAACCTTTTGGAACCCGGTGCCAGCCCTCACGAGAATGCTCAATTCCTGATCTTCACGGCAGCCGTGATTCGCGCCGTGCACAAGTTCGCTCCTGTACTGCGTGCGGCGGTGGCTTCTGCAAGCAACGATCACCGCCTGGGAGCTAATGAGGCACCTCCGGCGATCATTTCGATCTTCCTGGGATCGCAGTTGGCTGACGTGTTCGAGCAACTCAAGAAGGGGCCAGCGACCAGTTCCAAACAAGCTGGAACGTTGACCGTTGGTGTCGATACATTGCCACCTCTGCCAAAAGATGCTGGCGATCGAAACCGGACGAGTCCTTTCGCGTTTACGGGGAACAAGTTCGAGTTCCGCGCGGTGGCTTCGAACCAGTCGATTTCTGGTCCGCTGGTTGTCTTGAATACCATTGTCGCGGAATCATTGGATTATATTGCAACGAAACTGGAAGCCGCGACAGCAGGAGATCCCAGCAAGCTGAACGCTGCCGTTCAAACCGTGCTGCTCGAAGTCGCGACGAATCATTCGGCGGTGATCTTCAATGGCGACGGCTACTCAGAAGCCTGGCACCAGGAAGCGGAACGCCGTGGCCTGGCAAATTTGAAGACAACGGTCGATTCATTGCCCGCCTTGCACAATCCTGAAGTGGCCGCCGTGTTCGAGAAGTACGGTGTTCTCAGCAAGCGAGAACTGGAAAGCCGCGCCGACATCTATCTGGAACAGTATTGCAAAGTGGTGCGCAGCGAAAGCAAGCTCGTGGTAGAGATCGCCAAGACGATGATCTACCCCGCTGCGATGCGATACCAGGGCGAACTGGCTGCCACCGCCGCGAACCTGAAGGCCGCCGGGTTGACTCCTTGCGTCGAGAGTTTGCAAAAGGTGACGGATCTGGTCAACGGGCTGTCAACCAGCCTGAAGGCGCTGGAGGCCACAGGCTGTCATCATGTTGATGGATTGCTGGAAGAAGCCAAACACTTCTGCCATGAAGTTCTACCCGCGATGAATGCAGTTCGAAAGTATGCGGACGAACTCGAAGGCATCGTGGCCGACGACCTCTGGCCGTTGCCGACTTATCAGGAAATGTTGTTTATCAAGTAAGCAACTTGATTTCAGTTTCTGAAATGTCTCGTTAAATTGAATCGAATTGACCCTCGGTGCCCCTGTCTTGGCATCGAGGGTTTTTGCTTGTCTGAAGACTTAGAGCGGTTTAGCCTTGAGTCTGCCTGTGCCACTGCTTCGGGGTTGTACTCAATCCCCAAGCAGTGCTCGTGTGAGCGTGAATTTGCACTGCTTCTCGCTGAGTACAGCGGAAAGCAGTGGCACGAAGTCGATGTGAAACCGGAAGATGCAAGATGAAACCGCGATAAAATGGGCAGGCAGAGCACGTATCGGCATTTCTCAACGTGTCGTGCCGGATAGTTTTTTTCCGTCCGATGGTTACAGTTTCACGCAGATCGTTTATTGTAATGGAACCCTGTGGTGGGAACCTGGTGGAACTCAACTGCAGGCCATCACTTACTTATTTCAAAGGCGTCTCAGACCAGAATTGACGCCCAGACTTGAGGCAGTTTCTGCGACTGCAAACGCTCAAGTTTCCGTGCAAGGAATATTGATGCCGTCCGAATTTGTTGAACCTTTGGGCAAGCGAATCCTGATTCGCAAGGACGAATCCCGTCAGGCGACGCGAGGTGGAATCCTGCTCCCCGATTCGTCCGAAATTCCCACGATTACGGGGCGAGTTGTCGAAATCAGCGTGCAAATTGAACGGGACGATGATTTCCCCATCCGCAAATACGATAAGGTCCTGTTTCATCCCAAGAACGCCATTCCGGTTGATTTGGAAGCCGACAACCTGCTATTTGTCGTTCCTATCGAGGACGTCGTTGCGGTCTTTCGGCGAACAAAGGGAATTGTCGCGACGGCACCAGAAAAGCCTGATGAGAAGGAATAGTGGTCGCCGGCGATTCTGAACTTGATTTTCACCTGGATCTTCCTGCTTCCATGGGGTATTTCAATAGCCTTTTCTCGTGGAGTCTGATTCGATGCCAGGCGATTTCGAAGCGATCATCGAGAGTTTTCCAGACGCATTGCTGTCGATACGTTCCGACGGTCCGCCGACCTACCGTGGGGAGAACCCACACCGAATCATTGTCGCTGGCAATCCGAATGCGTTTCGGATGTTCGCCCAGTTACTCAACATGATGGCCGACACTGTTGAGCAGAGATCGGACGATTCAGGCTTGGGTTGGAATTTCGTTGTAGGCACCGAAACAATCCCGCAATTACAAATGGACGAAGGACATTTACTGAGTCTTGTCTGTGATCCTGATACCGTTGCGACGAAATGAAGTCCTCGGGCTGATCATCAGAGTGACGGTTCCGACTCTTGCTGCTATTGAGCCGAGGACCGAAGAATGTGGCCGGCCTCTTTGTATTGTTTTCGATGTCCCACGACCCGACATTACCACCGGCGTGCCCGCCACGAAGCAGCCGAACGCGCATTCACCTAGGTTTGGAGTCGTCGCCCTGCAGATAATCTGTACCCAATTGGCGAGTAATCTCAATTTGACCCCACCTCACTCGAGTTCTTTTCGATTGATCGTGCCGGAGATTTCATAATTGTCGGAAGTGAGTATCGGTAGGGCGAGGCCCCCGCTTTTGAAGTTTCTCCGTTTTTGTGGCACCAGGCCATCACCGACCCGGGACACCCTCTCGGTGGGGAGATGCACGTCCGTGAAAGATGCAGGGATTTTGAAAATTGTGGATGTTCGCGATACAGGAGTGATACTTGTCTCGCGTTTGTTGCCTTCACTTTAGTGAACGCCACCACCGACCCGGGGCACCCTCTGGGTCCGGTGGAGCGCATGACTGGCCAGCTAAAAAGCAGAAGGAAATAAACACTGCTCAACGCTCATGTCTGGGATTCCACCGCTTCCGCCGCGCGAGCACCTTGTTATCTGTAAGCGGACTCTTGCGGCGGAAGAGGGGGTATCCCAGACCACACGTTGAGTCGCGGATTCAAAAGGTTGATG
>JAQGHT010000336.1 GCA_028291565.1 Planctomycetaceae bacterium
CCCTACACAAACCTGAGGCAAAAAACTCTGAGGGCGCCGCGACCGAGTCGGCCAAGAGTCCAGCGTTGAGCGCTGATGGAATCACACGCTATGGCGCGAATCATTTGCCCGCCGGGATGACGTTTTCCACAGACGGAAAATTGGTTTACGTTGCTGTCAACCTGACCAACCGCCTGCTCGAAATTGATTTGGCGTCGAACCAGATTGTCCGTGAATTCCCTGTTGGAAACGCACCTTATGACGTCGTTCGTGTAGGCCGCAAAGCCTATGTCAGTAACTTTGCGGGCCGGATTCCTGTGCAGGGAGACGCGACGGGACCGGCAGGGCGCGGGATTCCAGTGAAAGTTGATCCGATTCGTAACATCAGTTCCGAAGGAAGTGTGTCGGTCATCGATCTCGAGAGCGGGAAGGTGAACCTCGAAATTCTCGTCGGATTGCATCCGTCGAGCATCACTGCGACCCCGGACGGTCGTTTTGTTACCGTAGCGAACGCCAACAGTGATACGCTGAGTGTGATCGATGTTTCCCAGGACAAAGTCGTGGAAACAATTTCCACTCGCCCAGATCCGAATCTTCCGTTCGGCAGTGCTCCGAATGCCCATGCCTTCAGTCCTGATGGATCACAGCTCTATGTCTCGAACGGCACAAACAATGCTATTGCCGTGTTTCAATTCGCACCGCCCAGCAGCAAGTTGTTGGGTCTGATCCCGACTGGCTGGTATCCCGCCGGACTGGCAGTAGACGCTCGACGAAATGAACTTTACGTTGCAAATATCAAGGGGGCTGGCTCACGCGGCCTCGGATGGAAAGGCAAACGCAAGGTCAAAGGCCAGGCCATCTACGGTTTCAATTCTCACGACCATCTGGGTTCTGTCTCATTGATTCCGATTCCCTCGGCTGACGAATTGAAAACTCATACGGAAACCGTGCTGCTCAACAATCGACAGACGCTGGCGATGAGCGCGCTGGCGCCACCTCGACCTGACGCGAAGCCGCGAATTGTTCCCGAGCGACACGGTGAGCCGTCAGTCTTCAAACATGTCCTGTACATCATCAAAGAAAATCGAACTTACGACCAAGTATTCGGCGACATTGCGAAAGGCGAGGGTGATCCGAGCCTGTGCATTTACGGTGCGGAAGTCACTCCCAACCATCACCAACTGGTGAATGACTTCGTGTTGCTGGACAATTTCTATTGCAGCGGTGTCCTGTCCGCGGACGGACATCAATGGACCAACGAAGCCTATGTGACCAGCTATATCGAAAAGGCATTCGGCGGCTTTCCACGAAGTTATCCCTTCGATGGCGGTGATTCACTGGCGTACGCGTCCAGTGGGTTCCTCTGGGACAATATTTTGGCCCACAAGAAGACACTTCGCGTGTATGGTGAATTCGTTTCAGCCAGCGTGAAATGGAAAGATTCCAAGGTCAAGGGCCGCCCCCATTTCCAGGATTGCTATCGGGATTTTCTGGACGGCAACAAGAAGATCGAGATTCGAGCGACGGCGACGATCAAGACGATCGCCCCGCATCTCTGTCCAACATTCATCGGATTTCCAAGTAATGTCCCCGATGTCTATCGAGCAGGTGAGTTCATCAAAGAGCTCCATGAATTCGAGAAGCGGGACACTTTGCCCAATTTCATGATCATGCTGTTACCCAATGACCATACTGCCGGTACGACGCCGGGCATGCCCACGCCGGAAGCAGCCGTGGCTGATAACGATCTGGCATTAGGGCGCGTCGTCGAGGCCATCAGTCATTCCAAATTTTGGAAAGAGACGTGCCTCTTCGTTGTCCAGGATGATCCCCAGGACGGTTTTGATCACATTGATGGCCATCGCACGGTCGCAATGGTGATCAGTCCCTATACGAAACGCGGAGCTGTGGACAGTACGAACTACAATCAAACCAGCATGGTACGGACAATCGAACTGTTGCTGGGACTGCCACCAATGAACCAGCTGGATGCATCAGCCACGCCGATGTCGGCATGTTTTACGGATACACCAGATTTCACGCCCTACAAAGCCGTTCCCAACCGCATTCCGCTCGACCAAATCAACCCGGCCCTGACAGACATCAAGGATCCGCGCCAACTGCATTGGGCGAAGGCCTCGCTGGCCGAACCCCTTGATGAAGTCGATGCAGCGGACGAAGACACGCTGAATCGAATTCTGTGGTATGCAGCTCGAGGCCGGGATGATACGTATCCTGAATGGGCAGTGCTGGACGAGGACGATTGATTCCTATTTCGAGTGGAACTTCACGCCCAGCCGGTCAAACAGAAATGCGAACACGTCGACCGTCTGCTCAATTTTCTCCGAGAGTGCCGTATCGCCTCCGTGGCCTGAATTGGAACTCGTGCGTAACAAGATTGGCTCCGCGGAGCCCGTCGCGGCTTGCAGCCTGGCAGTCATTTTCCGCGACTGCAGGGGATCGACACGCGGATCGTTGGCTCCGGTGAGGAACAAGACAGGAGGATACTTCACTCCGTCTTGCACGTGATGATATGGCGAATAGGCATGCAAGGCCCGGAACTGATCAGGATCTTTGACGGTACCAAACTCGACGATATTGAAGACACCATTCGGCGATAACTCGACTCGCAGCATGTCATAAATCCCGACGTGTGAAACAACAGCCCGCATCAGATTGGGATGTTGCGTCAATGTCGCCCCCATCAGCAGACCACCATTGCTACCCCCTTCAATTGCAAGTTTGGCGGGGGATGTGTAACCCCTCGCGATAAGATGTCTGGCGGCGGCTTCGAAGTCGTCAAATACGTTTTGCTTATTCGTCAAGTTCCCCTGACGATGCCACGGTTCGCCGTATTCACCTCCGCCCCGCAAATTCGCGACGGCATAGACAAATCCTTGTTCCAACAGGACATGCTTGACAGCACTGAAACCTGGTGTAATATTCGTCCCATATCCGCCGTAACCGTTCAAGACTGTCGGATTGGAACCGTCCCGCATCGCATTCTTGGGACGCAGGATGTTGACGGGAATCCGCGTTCCATCCTTGGATGTCGCGAACTCGCGGACGACTTCCACATCGCTAAAATCAACGGGGGACGGAGATGCCAGCCAGGTCTTTTCAGTACGCCCCGTCGTGGCATCGAAGTGATAAATCGTCGGCGGACTGACGTAGGAGGTGCTGCTGAACAGAACGTTGTCTCCATCGAGTTTCGTCAATCCTCCCACGGCAGAAAGGGGAAGTTGCTCCGGGCCCGACAACCGTGTCCCTTTCAAATCGAAGACACGCAGCTCAGAAGGGCCGCCTAATTGATATACGAGATACAATCGAGTCTGCGTCACGACCAGGCTGGGCGGCGCATGATAAAAGCTGGTGACGACCGTGTCTTTGTCTTCCGGTATGATCGTTTCCGCCTGTTCCAACTGCGGTTTTGCGAGCGAGAGTCGCAAGATTTTCCCACGATCGGCTTTCACGCGTGAAATCACATACAAATCGTCGTTGGGTCCGAAGGTGGCCTGGACGATTTGATCACGAAAGTCGTTGATTCGAGTCCATTTTCCGTCCACAGAGCGCAAATAGTGGGCAAATTCGCCGCCATCGCCATTCTGGACCCGAGCGAGCAGTGTGCCCGACTTATCGTGCATTTCGAATTCCGTCTCCGCGATCCTGGGAAAGTCCTTCCCAAGTTCATAGCGATCCGTTTGCGTGGCGGTTCCCAGTTGATGAAAGTAAATCTGCTGATAGAAATTGCAGTCTTCAGGAGCGCGCTCGCCGGGCCGTGGATGTCGCGTATAAAAGACGCCGGTTCCGTCCGGAGTCCAAACCAGATCGCCGCCAGCCGTCCCCGTGTTCACATGCGGTATGACTTCGTTTATCTCTTTGCCGGTCTCGGTCGCAAAGAAATGAATATCGCCCGATTCCGTGCCTCCCTTGGACAACGACACGGCGACCGTTCGCCCGTCCGGTGACGGGACATACCAGTCGATGGAAGTAGTGCTTTGAGGGTCGAGTAAATTCGGATCAACCAGCACCCGCGTTGTGTCGGGACTCTTCAACGAGGGAATTACGATCAAGAATGGTTGTTGTTTCGGCGGCTCACGCTTGACGGCGAACAAAGTCCCCTGGCGGGCAGCCAGTTCATAGTAGGCGACTGTTTTTGCCGTCATGACTTCGGTCACGCGTTTCCGAATCTCCGTGACATGCGGCAGTCGGTCCAGGAACGTGCGCGCGTAGACATTCTGAGCATCGCTCCAAGCCCGAACCTGTTTATCGTCCCAGTTCTCCAGCCAGCGGTAATTGTCCTGGATGGTGACTCCGTGGTAGCTGTCCGAGACAGGGGCCTGCTTGGTTTCCGGAGGCATGGCGATCGTTCCTGCAAGAGCGAGGAAAATGAGACTGTATCTTGAAGCAATGACTCTCATGAATTCGGGTTTCCTTCGAATGCGCGATAATGTTGCCCGTAGGAACTGAGTTTAGCGAAACTCTGCGACGAAAAGCAGCCTGGGGTTTGCCGGTTTGAGCACGCCAAAGGCAAGCGTCTGGCTTAAGCCGGATCGCTTCACTCCCATGTCCCGTCCCACGTCAGCCACTTGCAATCAATGCCGCCAATGCCGAAGATAGGGCCACTCAAAACGATCGATTCAAGGTTGGAAGTCGAATGAGTTATTCGAGTGCTACTGTGTAGGATGGCCGCCCTCGGCCGTCTGAGTTTTTGGGTGGTGGCAAGACTACAAACAATTAGCTTCAGTGAAATCGCGTTCGAAGTTTCGAGTGCGATCATTTACAGCATCGTGCGAAGCAGCGACGGCCGAGGGCGGCCATCCTGCACGACTTTTTCTGGCCAATTACTGAGACGCGAGTCGAACGCGACGGACAGGAATGTCCATCCTACAGCATTGTGTTTTCAAACTCTCTTTCCTGAGGTGTTTCGTGGCGCAACAAGCCAGCCTTGCAGAACGATCCGGCAAAGGTCCCGTGAAGATTGGTGTGATCGGAATGGGGCGATTTGGCCGACTTCATTCTTTAACGGTGGCCGGGTTGGCCGAAGCCGAATTGGTGGGGCTTGTGGCTCGCCGCCAAGAGAGTTTGGACGCGATTTCCAGGGAATTGCCTGGTATTCCAAGCTGGACGAATTTGGAGCAGGCAATCCGAGAATCGTCGGCCGAGGCCTGGATCGTTGCGTGTACAACGAATTCGCATGTCCACGTGACGCAGGCGTTGCTGCGGGCGGGAAAAAGCGTCTTGCTTGAAAAGCCTGTGTCGGACAATCTGGACGAGGCCAAAAGCCTGGCCTCTCTGGTGCGGGCTGACTCCAGCAATCTGATGCTGGGGCACATTGTCTTATTCAATAGTGAGTTCAAACAGCTGCAGGATGAAGCGAGGAAACGCGGATCCATTTCCTTTATGGATTGTGTGCGACATCGGCCGGCGAGCATTGTGGCTCAATTTCCAGGCGAGAATCCACTGCATGCGGCGATGGTGCATGATCTTTACGCCGCTCTGGTGCTGATGGATCGGGCGGACCCCGTCCAGTTCAGCGCGCAATACCATCGAACTCAACATGGCGAGATCGATTTGGCAGCGGCACAATTGAAGTGGCAAGGGGGGACGTTGGCGTCTTTTGTCGCCTCGTACATGACGCCAAGTGGAATGGCGCCACGTGGGTTCGATCGCATGGAAGTGTTTGGAGCGGGATGGGCCGCGCGAATCAGCCCCAACCCACGCCCCATTGAAGTCTGGGATTCCCAGGCCGGTTGGCCAATGCCCCTGGAAATTCGCGCCGAACCGTCTGGCGCTACCGGGATGATGGCGGAAGAACAGCGTTGCTTCTGCCGAGTCGTCCGGGGACAGCAAGCCGTCCCCGTCGGAGCGACTTACGCCGACGCGATTCAGGTCCAACAATGGATGAACCAGCTTGAAGCCTGTGCGACTTAGGCTAGGCGCAGTATTTATTTTCGTAGCTGACGCTTCCAACATCCACCGCATCTCAACAGGCCATAATACGCCGATCCTTACTCCGAAGGACTTACGTCACATAGCCCAAGGTTGTGAGCGAAGCTCGCTACCCTAGGAACACGTATTCCTGATCTCTGTACC
>JAQGHT010000342.1 GCA_028291565.1 Planctomycetaceae bacterium
TCGGTGATCTCAAGGCCCATCGCGTGGAGTTTGGCCCGGTAGTCGTCACAATAGGCTTGTGATTCTGCCGCTTGATCCAGATTGATCGTTCGGGAATCCCAGGCCGGAATTTGCACCCCCCGATATCCTAAACCGGCGACCCAGCGGCCGAGGTGTTCCAGATTGTCGTACGGAGGCTCATCGCGCAGAAACTGAGCGAGAAAAATAGCCGGTCCCTTGATGCAACTTCCCACGACGAGGCTCCCGTGAAGAATGGGGCGATCATTTTGTCGCCGCCGACAAATCGAACATGTCCGTTGCGTGGAACGTCATATCGGTCAGACGAGCAACTGTCAAGCACTCAAGCCATTGGTCTTAGCCGGCTGGCTGCTGGCAAAAGTGACCAGCCTGATCAGCCAGGACGCACTCGTGCCCGGATCGGATCAGAACGGAGGAAAACCAATTGAATCAGATACGGGCTTCTGTGATACTAAACTCTTAAGACAAGACGCCAATCAATATCAGTCACGCTTCGGATTTGCCATTTCAACACGCCGATCAGTCAATTTTCGTACTCTCACGGCATCAGTTGTCGCCGCAGTGTTCCATTCTCGTGATCCTGACAAGCATCCAGAATGATTGCCAATTTCAAACTCGGTGACCTGTCAGCCCGGCGGATCCGCGACTTGTCGTTGGTCTGGCGTGCAATCCTTTGGTTGACACTGACGATTGGATTGGCATGCATCCTGAGCCAGTTCATCGTTTCTCGATCCGAAGTCTTTTGGGTGCTGGTTGCCCCCGTGGCTTGGTCGGGCAGCTTCGGATTTCGCTTGTTTCCAACACCGAAATTGAATGCCAAGACGCGTATCGGGTACTTCGGAACGATCGCCATTCTGATCGCTTTTCCGGCCGCGTTTTACAGCTTCCTGGTGTTTGCGACGAGTTCCCCCTGGTCCTGGACGGAACTTGCGATTGCAATCTTGTTTTTCGCAATCGCATTGGAAACGGTGCTGATTTATCTGATGCAAATCCACGAAACACTGACCATAGCTCTGATTGTCCGCTGTGGCGCACGCTGGACCATTCCCATTTTGATTGTCACTCGAGGTGTCTTGTATTCGGCCCTGATTCCGTTATTGCTGGTGATTCTGGCCGTCCATCGTCCGAAGCTTTTGCCGCGAACTTTGCACGAAATCCCAGCCCAGGCTCGGGAACAAGTCGAGTTCCTGAGCCGCGACCATGTGACACATCTGCGCGGAGTCTTTCTGAAGCCTGCATTTCCAAAAGGGACGGTTCTGGTATGTCACGGAGTCGGCGCGAATCATTCCGACATCGCCAGCATCATCACGATCTTGTATGACTGCGGTTACCAGGTCCTGGCGTTTGATTTTCGGGGCCACGGAGCGAGCGATGGCCACACGATTACTTACGGCTGGGCCGAGCGAAATGATGTTCTTGCAGCCTATGACTTCTGCCTGCAACGGCCCGACGTTCAACCTGATCAGCTCTATGCGTTGGGTGTCTCAATGGGCGGAGCGACACTGATCGAGGCTCTGCCTGAAATGGCGAAGATTCGCGCCGCTGTGATTGACTCTGCGTTTGCCAGCTTGGGTGACATGGCCGAACACCAATTTCGTTTTATTCCTTCGGCCTGTCGCCCTTCACTGCGTCAAGTCGTTCGAGTCCTGGCCTGGATTGAAGTCGGAGTCGACATTGAAACAATTCGCCCGGTCGATCGCATTGCCGAGATATCTATCCCATTGCTGTTGATTCACGGAGCCAGCGATCAAATCATTCCCGTCGATCAGGGACGCAAACTGGCGGCGGCTGGGCGGGCCGAAAACGTTCAACTCCACATCGAACCAGATTCTCCGCACATTGGAATGGCCGTCTTGAATCCAAACACATATACACGATTGGTCCGACATCATTTTGGTCCAGAAATTCAGACGGCGAGAGAATCGGGAAGAAATTGAAGCGATACGTTTTTTCAAGTATCCGTCATTTAAACCAGAGACTCGGCCGGCACCACGAATGGCATACGATACTCGCGCGTCAAAAACGCGTTCGCGGCGGCGTTTTCAATGAAACTCTCGCGTTCCGAATCGGGATGCAATAATGTGCCAAGAACCAATTGCGTTGATTCGAGATCGACTTTATTGTCGTGCAGATGTTGCACCGTGCGATCAAGTGTCTCCCGGACATTCTCGTGGACTTTCAGTTCAGCCAGGGTCTTTCCGATTTCCATTGGGATCGTCGCACGGCCAAGTCTCCAGGAAATGTTTCCCATGTGACAGAGCGACGTGGATTGATGCCCTTCCAGGATTTCGGCATTGAGTTCCTCTCGCTTGCGGCTGCGGACCGCATTGATAAAGTTCGCGAAGTGGCTCTCGGTTTTCTTCTTGCCAGTAAACGTGCTGACAAGTTTGCCAGCGGGATCGAACACGGAAGTCCCGGCGATTGAGCCTTCGGTTCCATGAAACAGCCAGCCACCGGTGAAGCCGGCACGGAACGGTTCGGTCTTCAGTCCACGCGTTTCTGACACAATAGTCTTGTCGCCGAAATCGAAGACGCAGACTTGCGTGTTCGGCGTGTCGCCCGCGTCGACATAGCCGAAGCGTCCACCGTAACTGATGGCACTTCGACCGAGTCCCTTCAGTCCGAGACCCCAGCGGCAGATATCCAGCGAATGGATGTTGTTGTTGCCGAGCTCGCCATTTCCCGTCTGCCAGTCCCAATGCCAGTCGTAATGCAAGCTCTTGCGGGTCAGCGGACTCAGTGGCGCCGGACCGGCCCACAAGTTGTAGTCCACGTTGTTGGGCAACTCATAAGTCCCACGAGGTCCGATCGAGCCCCGGAGGCCGTAAATGATACTGCGCGCCAATTTGACTTCACCGAGTTTCCCGGCCTGCATATATTCGACAGCTTCCGCAAGGGCCATATTGGAGCGATTTTGAGTTCCGCCCTGACACATGCGGCCGGTCTTCCGCGACACCTGCACGATGCGGCGGCCTTCCGAGATATTGTGGCTGACAGGTTTCTCCACGTAGGCATCTTTCCCCGACTGCATGGCCCAGATAGCGGCGAGCGCGTGCCAGTGATTGGGGGTCGCAATGAACACAGCATCGACCGACTTGTCGTCAAACACTTTCCGCATGTCCTGAACAGCCTGAGGTGCCCGGCCTTGCTGTTTTTCGACGATCGTGGCGAGTTCCGCAGCCAGGTCACGATCGGGATCACACACATAGACGATTTCGCAATCGGGAACTCTCGCGAGCTCCGCGACATGCTGCTTGCCCCGAATTCGGCAGCCGAGGACCGCGACCCGGACCTTGTTATTCGGGCTGCCTGTCGGCTTATCTTCCGCGTAGATCAATTGCGGACTCACCGTGGCAGCCAGCGCTGCAGTGGCCAGCATCGAGTCTTCCAGAAACTGACGCCGAGACAGGAAATGCATGGATTACCCTTCAATAAGGAAATGAGAATCTAACAAAGCGGGAAAGCCAGCTAGGAAATCAATTCAGGCATTGGTCGATGATCGCCAACCAGATATTGCGGACGTCCGGAAAGATCATTGAATTGTGTCGTTGCGACGTCAATGCCCAACCGCTGATAGAGGGTGGCAAAAACTTCGCGGAAGTGGACCGGCCGGCTCAACGGAACCTCACCCCAGCGTGTGCTTGAGCCGATGACCTGGCCTGTCTGCATTCCACCACCAGCCAGCAGCGCACCGGCCACGCTGGGCCAATGGTCGCGACCCGCATTCTGATTGATTTTCGGTGAACGGCCAAACTCACCCCACGCGACGACCGCGACATCATCCAGAATGCCGCGCTCTTGCAAGTCCTGGATCAGCGCCGAGATTCCCAGATCGAACAGCGGGAGTGTGCCCCGTGCTTCGTTGAAATTATCCTTATGCCAGTCCCAGTTGTAATCTCCCGCTAACATGCGGCCGAACGGCCACCGGGTGAACGCGAGCGTCACACAACGGGCACCGGCTTCGATCACTCGGCGAGCCAGCAGGAATTGATCCAGGAACGTTTTCCCTTGTCGCTCGTTGGGATAATCGACGTTCAGCCCGTAACGGCCGCGCGTCGCCTTGTCCTCACGGCTCAAGTCCAGAGCTTCCGCCAGCCTTGGCGAAGTGAGAACCTCAAAAGCCTGCCGGTGAAACTCTTCGATCCCGTCGGTTAAACCTCCCTTTTCGACCTGACGGCGGAAGCGATCAAAACTCGCCAGCAACGTCCGGCGATCAGCCAATCGGTTGAGGCTGACACCGTTGAGCATGATATTTCGCCGGTCCACAGCCTGGACTTCAAATCCGGCATGGGCCGCACCGAGGTAACCGGGTTGAGTCGGCGGCGTCCGCAGAATGAACCGTACATCGGGATCGAGTGGCGTCAGATCGACAGCTGGAGGAACGCCCAGCACGCGGGGGCCGAGTTGCCTGGAAAGCACAGAGCCCAGGGACGGCCAATCACCGGGCGGGTATCCCGGCACGATTGCCGAGGATGGCATGGGGGGATGTGACTCCCAACCCGTCGAGCACCAATGTGTATTGTGATCATCTCGAGCTCCTACCAGCGACCGGATCAGTGTGACTTGATCAGCCAGCTGCGCCAGACGTGGCATCAACTCGCAGATTTCAATTCCGGGCACATTCGTCGCAATCGGACGAAACTCGCCACGGATTTCACTCGGAGCTTCGGGCTTGAGATCGTACATATCCAGGTGCGACGGCCCACCGGGTAATAGCACCATGATGATGCCTTTGGCGGTGCGTTTTGACTTGCCCTGTGTCGCGCCAACCGCGGCTTCCGCGCGCAGAATCTCAGGCAAAGCCAGCCCGCCCATCGCCAGTCCGCCAATCGTCAGGCAACTTCGACGTGAGATCCCGTCACAAGTTTGCGATTGGCGCCCGGCGATGTTCAACATGATCAGGACCCTCAGCAGCCGACAAACATATCAACAACAGTCAATGTATCGCCTTTTCGCGACGGTCACAATAGTTGGGGGATGCAACCCACGTCGAAAGAAAAAATATGTAATCTATACTTTACATTTTGTTTCTTGCAGCATACTATTATTTCAGGTATGGGCAGTCCATTTTGTTGTGATGGTTGAGGGATGTTTATTGATGTCTCCGATGCAGAAGTTCGCGTGGTTCAATTTGGCGGTCATCAGTTTGACTTTAGTCCTGCTCATTTCACTCTTCCCGTTTTTTGGATATCGTGCGATGGGCAGTATGGGGTGTCTGGGCCTGACGGGGCTGTCGCCGCTGTTCTTTCGCAAGCGGGCGGGGCAGGTGTTGACCGACGAGCGAGACCTGTTAATCCAGCAACGGTCCTGGATTCTGGCCTATGCCATGTTCTGGCTGGTCTTTGTTCTGGCCGCCGTCGTGCTTTCAGCTGTGGTGTACGGACCGGATGGAGCGGTGCCTGTGGGCGTCGTGCAGGTGAGTGTCGCCTGGGGCTTTATGTTTGTGTACGCCGTGGCATCGATTGCGATTCTGGTCCAGTATGGTCGAGGGTCCAAAGATGCCGGATAATCACGAGGACGCTCGAGTAACGAACCGGATCCGACGGCTCCGGTTCGATCACGATGAGATGACCCAGCAGGCGCTGGCCGAGAAAGTTGGCGTCACGCGGCAAACGATCATCGCACTGGAGGCGGGAAAATATTTCCCGTCCTTATTGCTGGCCTTCCGCCTGGCGGCGGCGTTTGGCGTGCGGATTGAAGACGTATTTCAATTCGAAGCTGGGGCATCGATCAATTGAACCACGCGGCATAGCCCACGCCC
>JAQGHT010000344.1 GCA_028291565.1 Planctomycetaceae bacterium
GGACCAATAGGACTTATGTCTAACAACACATCAGTCCCATGAGCCCCATAAATCTCATTCCACCCAAGTCAGAGGCCTCAGCTGCGACAAAGCTGGACAATCTCATTTAACGGTGGGCTGATTGTCCTTCATCCGTGTCGGGACTTGCCAAAACATCGCAACTTCAAAGCTTGGTTCTCGGCGTAGTGTTTGACAAGGGTATCTTCAGTTTGCCCGCATGAATTCCTGGAACTTCCGCGCACATCGATCCAGATTTTCGATTCCCCCTCCGCCACTTAAGGCCGAACACATCTCATAGGCCACGTAGCCTTGATATCCTGATTCCTGGAGCGCTTTGAAAAATCCGCGATAGTCGATGACGGTGCCTTCTCCCATTGGAACGGCGCGAATCGAATCCGTTTCAGACGCGTAATTCACCAGATTGGGGATGTAGCGAAATCGAGACCGTCGGACATAATCGGCGACAGTTGTGTGGACAATGTGAGGAGCGAGTTTACGGACTCCTTCAACGGGATCCACGCCCTGTAAGGCCGGAGCCCATGCGTCGAACATGACTTTGCAGTTGGGATGTCCGATCTCCTGGATCAAGTCCAGCAGGGCATCATGATGCACGGCATTGTCGTGATGATTCTGCACGCCAATCGCGACTCCAAAATCGGCGGTCTGGCGAGCACATTCCCGCAAACTGTCCACGCACCAGCCCCATTGTTGATCGTAACTGGCAAGCGGCGTTGAATATCCCGTGAAAACTCGGATCAGGGGTGAGCCAATTGCGGCGGCTACGCGTGCTAATTCACGCACATACAGGATCTGCATTTCTCGAACAGGGATTTCGGGGTGGTCTGTGCCCAGCGTGAAGTCGGTATATCCGGCCAGGCACGCGACATGCAGACCGAGTCCGTCCACACGTTGCCGGATCTCGGACAAGTACGCGGGCGTTGCATCCAGGACCGATAAATGAGGCCGCTTCGCCATCAACATTACGGCTTCAAATTCGAGTTGCCGTGCCTTCTCCAGAAACTCAGAGAGCGACAGCCGGGCCTGACCCGCCCAGACCCCGGCGTAACTGACTGAATGCAATGCCGTGCGAAACATTGGTGATCCCTTTTTTGGTGATGTGGTACTCGCGGCGGCTGACTGTCGAGGATGCCGCTGGCAAGCGAAGGTTTTTAAGAATGGGACTTATGCGACCGATGGGACTTATGAATTTGAAATTGATCGGTCCCATCAGTCGCATAAGTCCCATTTCCCGCGGCATCATCGTACATCGGCATTCCCAAACGCCAACTGCCCGCCGTGACGCGATGCAGCCAATCCCCCTAATACAACCCTTCAATCACTTTGCCTGTGGCGATTGGATAAGGACGGGCAAAAGCGTCCTGATAATGTCCTGCGGGGTTGATTCCCAAGGCGGAAAACAGCGTTGCGGCAATGTCGCCTGGTTCAACGCGCTGGGCCTGAGGATATCCGGCAATGCGATCTGACGCGCCATAAACAGTGCCCGGCCTGATTCCGGCTCCCGCCATCACGATCGAATAGACGTTGGCCCAGTGCTTGCGGCCAGGAGAACTGCCGGCGAACCGCTTTTCCAGGGCAACCTGGGGAGCCCGACCGAATTCGCCCATGCAGACAACCAGTGTCTGGTCCAGCAGTCCGCGCTGTTCCAAATCTTCCAATAATGCCGAGAAGCCCTGGTCGAAACGTGGCAACAGTCGCGTTTTCAGAGCATCGAAGATGTCGTTGTGCGTATCCCAGCCATACTCATCAGTGGCTTCTGGGCTTTTGTCCTGACCGCGATTCGAATGATTCCAAATCACCGTGATCAGGGGCACCCCGGCTTCGACCAAACGTCGAGCCATCAGGCAGGCTTGCCCCGGTCGATGTCGGCCGTAACGATCTCGAACTGCCACTGTTTCCGCCGACAAATCGAATGCCTGGCGGTGACGCACCGATGACAGCAGGTTATAGGCGTGCTGATAGGCCTGATCCAGATCGCGAAAATGAGCGTCCGGAAGATTCCGTCCACGTTCCAGTTCACGGCAAGCGGCTTCAAGCTCTGACTTCAAGTTTTCTCGCGAAGCGATGCGCACAGAAGGCAACTCAGATTGCGAATCCAGGCACGGCACGGCGATCGGGCTTGAGCTGACATCTCCCAGCAGCAGTGGATCGTAGGCACTCCCGAGAAATCCGCCATCCTGTCCGGGGCCGACTGTTTCCGGTACTAGAGCTGGACCATTGACATGCACCGCTTCGAACGGAAACCGGCCATGGGTCCGCACCCGTTTCAATACCGCACCGTAGGTCGGCATGTCATTGGGACGTACCGGCGGATTCGAGGACTTGGTGGGGTGGAACTGTCCGGTTAGGGCGAGGTATCCCGCCGAACCATGATCGAGATCGTCGTGCGAAACGCTGCGGATAATCGCATAACGATCTGCCATGCCAGCCAACAGCGGCAGATGTTCGCTCAGGTAAGTCCCCGGGACTGAAGTGCGGATGGCGTTGAATTCGCCACGGATTTCGAGGGGTGCATCCGGTTTGGGATCCCACGTTTCGAGCTGACTTTGTCCGCCGCTGGTGTAGACCAGAATCACAGAACGAGCACGTCCAAAACCTGGGACGGCCGACGTCGTTCCGGGCATCGCCAGGCCCGAGCGCGGATTCTTCCCCAGCAGTCCCCAATGCAAGCCGGCGAGTCCCCCGATACGCAGCCATTCGCGGCGCGACAGAGAATCAGCAGTCGGAGGACCTCCAGAGAAAAAACGGAGCACGGCGAGACAACCCTCCCGAAAAAAGCCTCCTCATATATGACTTAAGGTTGATGTGATTCTAGCAAAGACAAAATCTCGACTCAATCGGCATTCCAAAACCGCACGATTCATTGACCAGTGGAAGCGTGACGTCGGCCCATTCGGTCGCGTTTCGGACTTGTATTGGAGCAGAAAAGTCCAGGCTGCGGCGAGAAAGCCGGGTTCGCTGCAGGTGTTTGCGAATACGGCGACTTTTCCAGGGATACTTGCGTTGCGAGCATAAGCTTGGAGAATGCAAGAGATCATTCGAATCGCTCGCACGATGAAAGAATCCTCCATGACTGATGCTACGGGATATGACCCTTACGCTTTGCCGAACGATGCCATCCAGGAACCGCCCGTAACATTGTGGGCTGCGCTGAGAAAGATCGGTCCAGGAATCATTCTGGCCGGCACGATTGTTGGCTCGGGTGAACTGCTGCTGACGACCTCGTTCGGCGCCAATTACGGCTTCGTGTTTTTGTGGCTGATTCTTTATAGCTGCGTGATTAAAGTCTTTGTACAGACGGAATTAGGCCGGTATGCCATTTCCTCGGGCAAACCGACTTTGGGCGCGATCAACGAATTGGGAGGGCCGAAATTCGGCGCCAACTGGATTCTGTGGTGGTGGTTCATCATGATGTTGACCACGATCTTTCAGCTGGGGGCCATGACCGGCACCGTCGGGCAAGCCTTGAATCTCGCCTTTCCGCAGTTCTCGGTGTTCTTGACGAGTTCATTGCAGAGCATCTGGCCGAATCTGGCCTCAGTGGTTCACGAACATCCCGAGCATCCGTGGGCCGTATTGACCTGCCTGACTGCAATCGGGCTGCTGTGGAGCGGCAATTATCGGCGGATTGAAATCATCACAACCATTCTGGTGGTGGGCATCACGATTTCCACTGTGACCGCCACCCTGTTGCTGCCCTGGACTCCGTACCCCATTCCTTGGGGCGAAGTGGTTTCGGGAATGGCCATTCAGCTACCGCACCTGGACGAAGGAAACAAGGCGATCGCGGCAGCGTTCGCGGTGTTTGGCATTACTGGGGTGGGCGCTGCTGAGCTGTTCTATTACCCGTATTGGTGTCTGGAGAAAGGCTATGCCCGCTGTGTCGGGCCTTGCGACGCCAGCGCCGACTGGGAACGTCGAGCCAAAGGTTGGATTCGAGTCATGTACCTGGATGCCTGGGTGAGCATGGTGGTGTTCACGGTCTCGACGGTGGCTTTCTACTTCATGGGAGCGGCAGTGCTTCATCCCCAAGGATTGCATCCTGAAGGGGTGAGTATGATTGAAACGCTGTCGCGGATGTTCGTGGACACGTTTGGTGGCTGGACGAAGATCGTATTTCTGGTCGGCGCCGGAGCCGTCCTGTTCAAGACGCTTTATCTGTCCGCTGCCGGCAATGGGCGGTTGGTTGCTGACTTCTTAAGCCTGTCTGGCGCCACACGGTATTCGGCTGCTGTCGAACGATCTCGAGTTATCCACTATCTGTCACTGTCGATTCCCGTGATTGCGTTGGTCTTGTTCCTGACTTTCAAGGAGCCCAAATGGATGGTTGTCGTAGGCGGGTTCGGGCAGGCTTTGACGTTGCCCATCATCACCGCCGCGACGATCTACTTCCGCTACCGAAAGCTGGACCGCCGCCTGACCCCGAATGTGATCATTGACATTCTGTTGTGGATTGCATTTGTTTCGATCACAGTCGTGGCGATGTACGCACTCTACAATCAACTGGAGAAGAATGTCTGGCCTCTGATTGACGGTCTTTTCAAGTCCCCCAGTGTTCAACCCACTCCTTGAATGCCTTAAGAATTGTCATTGAAGGGAAACATGCCCACACTTGACCAAGGGTTCACAAAACTTGGATTCGTGAAGACATTTGTACTTCCCGCACTGCTTGTTTTCCTGATCCCACTCATTGCGTACGCGTTTTTTTGGCATGCCCAGGCTCGATTTGATTCTCAGGCCCGTGAAACGCTGTTACAACAGGTTCGGTCGGATCAGCGGCTTTCCGTAGAGGAACGAGACGCGGCTGTGGCATTTTTTACAAAGACGCCATTTTCGCAACTCATCCTCGACGAGCAGGTGGCAATCAACGTCGATCCGCAAATGCGATTTTATTATGACACGTTTCGTTGGATGCTGCGCCTGGCGTTACTTTCGATTATTTGCGGCATTGCGGTCTTTCTGCTGGCAGGCATCTGTGTATTGGTTTCACTGCGTTCCCAATTTATCCAATATTTGAGTTTGACTGTCGGATGGCATGTCCTGCGCATCTATGGTGCATTGCAGACAATTGTGTTGGGAATTCTGATCGTTTCATTGTCATATTGGGTGACAGCTCTGTGGTTTAACAAGGTTTCCCTGAAGTTGATTGCAATTGCAGGAATTCTGGCGATCGCTGGGGTTTGCGTGGTTTTGCGGTCAATTTTCGCGTCTTCAAAGAGCGAATTTCACATTGAAGGTTCGGTTCTCGGATTAGACTCCGAAAGTGGATTCTCCCAAGAATTGAAACGCATTTGCGAGAAATTGGGCACTTCCCCTCCTGATCAAATCATCGCAGGTGTCGATGACAATTTTTTCGTGACTGAGCAGGCAGTCACAGTAGATGGAAAGCCGTATTCCGGTAAGACGCTGTTTGTCAGTCTGCCACTCTTGAAACAAATGAGCGCCACGGAAGCCCAAGCGGTGCTGGCGCATGAAATGGCGCATTTTAGCGGACAGGACACGCTCTATTCGAAGAAGATCTCACCTGTGCTCGTGCGGTACCAGACGTATTTGAATGGTCTGTACGAGGGAGTAATCTCGCAACCGGTCTTCTATTTCATGGTTTGCTTCCGCGCCATGTTCGAATTGTCACTGAGTCAGCTCCGCCGGCGTCGCGAGTTTCGAGCGGATAAGATCGCAGCGGAACTCACTTCTCCCCAGGCCGTCGCGGCCGCGGTACTGCGAATTTCAGCGTATTCTCAATTTCGACGGTCTGTCGAGATCGACTTGTTTTTACAAAATCAAGCCCTGGAGGCTGCGGATGTCTCGGCGCGCATTGAACGCGGATTCTCACTTTATGCTTTGGGATTCGTGTTGGACAAGGAAATAGGAAATGTGAAAACCGCCCATCCATTCGATTCTCATCCACCTTTGCAGCAGCGATTGAGCGCTCAAGGGATTGGACTTAATGTCGATGAGACTCAAGCGTTATTGGCGAAACCTGTTGATGGCAGTTGGTATCATATTATTCCGCAAGCTGTTGATTTGGAGAGGCAGCAGTGGCAAGCATATGAAGAGCGTTTTCGTCAAGATCACGAAGAATCTTTGCCCTACCGGTTGATGCCGGAATCAGTCGAGGAACTGGCGATTGTCGTAAGATCGTTTCCGTCGATCTCGTTTATGGGAACCGACGGAAGTTTGTCGATGGACTACCAGGAATTGATGCACTCCAAGTGGCCCGATGCGATTCAATTCAGTGAGATCGTGAAATGGTTGCTAGAAAAAGGCGTGCTTGAAATTACCTTCCGACGCGCGACCGAAAAATGTGAAAGACAACGGTCGATCAACACGAACAAGTTTGAAGCAAGTCAGCAGTCGAGAATTCTCGCTGAGTGTGAACGCTACTATGGACGTTACTTATCTGCGGTGGACTTCCAGAGGCAGGTACAGGCCTACCAGTCCACCCAGGCGATTAAGGCGGAACATTCTCAGGCGAACGAGCAGGGTTACTCTTGACGTTGGAGCTGACTGGAATTTCTCGAGACCAATTCTCTCGTTAAAGGTCACTGAGTTTTGAAATCTGAAATCTTTCGATACAAGGCAGGATGATTCAAAAGATCTCTTTCAGGAAGTTTTGATTCCTGTTCTGGTCGTGTTCTTTCCAGAATTCCGGAAGCGGTTGGAAAATCCGGTTACCAGCGTCCACGGAACCCTCGACCCGCTTGACCAAATCACAAAAACTGCCCATGCTGGTGCATTCGCATCCTTTGATGTGGGCTGAAGGGAGAGATCGTATTCAGATTTGCTTATAGAAGGTCTCTCGAGCAGCTCTCAGGCAAAGGAATTGGGTTTAGATTCTGGAATTTGGCCTCCCGCCTCGGGAAAGCTGCCACTTATGACGCAAAACAGTTCCACCGGCTCGCAAGCACCGTATCCCGGCTCCCATGAAATGCCGCAGTGGAGCACGGGCGAATTGATTGAGGCCCCGAAGTTCCAGTGGACCAACCTGTTCGCTTATCTGGGGCCAGGCCTGCTGATGGGCGGCGCGGCGATCGGTGGTGGTGAATGGTTGACCGGCCCGACGATCACGGCCAAATTCGGCGGCGGTCTGATGTGGTTGGCGACGCTCAGTATTCTGGGCCAGGTGATCTACAATCTCGAAATCAGCCGCTACACACTTTATACGGGCGAGCCCATCTTTACGGGTAAGTTTCGAACGATGCCCGGCCCGAGATTCTGGCTGGGAATTTATTTGTTGTTGGACGTGGGGTCGATTTTTCCCTATCTGGCCGCCAGCGCCGCGACGCCCTGTGCCGCATTGTATTTGCAGCGGATTCCCGACCCGGATGTTTTTTCTGGTGATAAGACCCTGCTGACGAACCTCACCTATGCCATTTTTCTTATCTGCTTCTTGCCACTGATCTTCGGAGGCAAGATCTACAATGCCCTCAAAGCCATCATGACAGTCAAGATTGTCGTGGTGTTGGGCTTTCTGCTCGTTCTCGGCTTGGGTTTTTCAAAACTTTCCACATGGACGGAAATCGGAACAGGGTTCTTTAAGATTGGAAATGTTCCTATCAAGCGGGCGGAAGACCTGAACCACAATGGAAAGATGGATCCCGGCGAGGATTGGGACAGCGACGGCCATCTGGACCTGGTTGAACCAGAATTGGATCGTGAACCGTTATTGGATACGGATCAGGACGGGAAGGGCGACTCCTGGCCCGATTTCTCGGGAGACGGCAAGCCCAAACGGTTCGTGAAGGTGCCACGCAAGATCATCGTCAAGGATGGCGACAAGGAAGTCGAAAAGGACATCACGCGCTGGTGGCCCGACGTCAATGGCGACGGTAAGCCGGATTCGTCGATCATGGTTGATTTTGACTTGGATGGAATTCCGGAGTTGAAGATTCCCATCGATTCTCTGAGTGACAAACCGATTAAGTTCATCGATTTCGATGGCGATGGGATCGTCGATGGCGATAACCTGGAAAATGTCTTTCAAGCCGTGGTACGGGATGGAAAACTGCCCGTAATTGACTTGGCGATGATTGCATTTCTCTCCGCGTTGGTGGGTATTTCTGGTCAGGGCGGACTTTCTAATACACCAATCAGCAATTATACCCGCGATCAGGGGTGGGGAATGGGATATCATGTGGGAGCAATTCCCAGTGTCGTCGGCGGTCACAATCTGCAATTGTCGCACGAAGGGACGGTGTTCATCGTCACGGACGAGGTGCTACCGCGTTGGAAACGCTGGTACCGGCACATTGTACGGGATCAGCTGATGCTCTGGGCGCCAGCCTGCTTCTGTGGAATCGCGTTGCCGAGCATGCTGTCGGTCGAATTCCTGAAACGTGGATTTCGGACGTCGAACGAATATCAAACCGCCTGCATGACAGCGAACGGTGTTCGCGATCATGTGACCGAAACCAGCCCGTCGCTGGGCTACATTTTCTGGACGTTGACGATCATCTGCGGCTGTCTGGTTTTGATTCCGACTATGGCCAGCACGATCGATGGCATCGTCCGCCGCTGGGTGGACGTCTTCTGGACGTCGAGCGCAACGCTTCGCAAGATGCAATCGAGCGCGATCCGGTACGTCTATTTTGGCGTTCTGGCGATGTACTGCGTGTTTGGGATGGTGATGTTAACGCTGCACAAGCCAACGGCCCTGCTGTTGATCGCGACGTCAATTTATAACTTCGCGCTCGGCTTCAGTTGCTGGCACACATTGTGGTTGAACCACGTTCTGCTTCCCAAACAACTGCGTCCTGGCTGGTTCATGAAGCTCGCTTTGTTCTTCTCGGGCGTCTTCTTCTGGATGGTCGGGACCTTTTCGGTCTTGGCGGAAATGAAGAAGGCAGGTTATTTGTAAAATATTCGAAGCAATTTTGCCCGGAACCAGGGCAAAGTTGGCTGTTGGATCTACTGTAGGCTGGATATTCCTGTGCGTCGTGAACAACGGACGAATAGGAATGTCCGTCCTACCGTGGCCAGGAAACATGAGTGGGCGACTCGATATCCCGATTGCTATTAACGTGCCGATCCAGAGAACATAGGACCGCGTCATGAAGCTCGGAATCGACCTCAAGGTGGATTATGCGTTCAAACGGTGCTTCGGAGCGCAGGATCGAATTGCCAATCTTCGGAGTCTGTTGGAGCATACGCTTCGAGAACGTCTTGATGGTCCGATTTTGGAACTGACGATTCTCAATCCGATTCAGGATCCGGAAACGGATGTTGGAAAGCTTTCGATTCTGGATATTCTCGCCCGCGATCGTTCCGGGACGCTGTACCACATCGAAATGCAGATGATTGGCTACAACTATCTGCCGAAACGGTTTCTGTACTACAGCGCGAGAACCTACTGGTCACAATTGAACGGTGGAGAGAATTATTCGGATCTCGCGCTGGCAATTTCCATTATCATTTTGAATGACGTGCTATTTCCCGGCCTGAAAGGCTATCGGAACGTCTTTCAAATGCGAGAAGCGGGCGAAGGTCAAGTCTTTTGCGAAGATATGGAAATCCATCTGATCGAACTGCCAAAATTCGAAAAGCCGGCGAAAGATCTGGTTGACGGGTTCGACCAATGGCTATACTTATTTCGTAATGCTCAGAATCTAGATCCTCAGTTTCCGCCACCGGAACTGACATTGCCGGAAGCGAAGGAAGTGTTGA
>JAQGHT010000387.1 GCA_028291565.1 Planctomycetaceae bacterium
TGAACGCATGTTATTGACACTTTTCGCCGATCTCCCTGTGCGCAATCCTTGAAAACCCGCCATTAGCCTGGCGAATGCACGATTTTGGTGTTTTGTGTTTTCGATCCGAACAGCAAAACACCAAACACCAAACACTGCGGGGGATCAGCGAAAAGTGTCAAGTTGTTACTTTATTTACGGGGACTCTGAAAGCGATACGCAGACTAACTCTTCATCGTTTCGTGCGTACAAGCTTCGATTGGCAAATGCGGGGTGAGTCCAGACCACCGGACGTCCAAAGCATTCTCCGGTTGGTTTTAGAACGTGGAAACGACCTTGTTCTTCGTATCCTTTGGGGCTCAGTTTCGCCAGGATCAAATCACCCGTCTCACTGAACAAAAAGAAGCGGTCTTCATGTTTCACGAGGAATGCCGTTCCGTGTCCGCCACGTCGTTCGCCTGTCGTAGGTTGGAATGTCTCCCAAACGCGTTCACCTGATTCTAATTTGACGCCACGCAGTTGACCCTGTTTACAGCAGCAACCGTAGATCATTCCATCTTCAAGGAACGGAGGCGAGTTCGCACAATAGACACCGCTCTTGATGGTGCTGTCCCAGACTTTTTTCGCTGCCGGCTTGGTCGAATCCAACTCGAACAATGCGCCGACTTCGCCGATTCCGCTGGCGAACAGATAATTCCCCGACTTTCGAGGCGGCATGATCGTCATGCCAAAGCTGGGCTGAAGCGGCTGCGTCCAATAGACTTTCCCTGTCTCGGGGTCGAGAGCATTGAGTGACTTTGAATGCCAGATCAGTAACTGTCGTACTCCGCCTGCTTCAATGATTGAAGGAGAGCTATATCCTGGTTCGGGAGCCGACAACGCCTTCCAAATTTCCTTCCCCGAGTCCTTATCAAATGCGACGGCAACGCTGCCTTTTCCACCAACCAGGCAGATCAATTTCTGACCATCTACCAGCGGCTGGCCTGTGAAGCCCCAAAGTGACGTTGGAACGATGTAATCGGTTTTGAAATCCTTGGACCAGACCAACTTGCCCGTTTCTGCATCCAGACACCACAGGTTTCCTTCAGCACCTAAAGCATAGACTTTGCCGTCCGCCACTGTCGGGGTGACTCGAGGGCCGCAGGCGTACGAAATGCTGTATTTGCACGGATATTCATGCTTCCAACGCTCCTTGCCTGTCTTGGCATCGAAGCACAAAGTCCGCTCGATCCCTTCTAATTCGCTCCGAGTCTGTGGACTGTTGGCCAAATTCCCGCGTTCACGAAAGAAATCAGTCAAATAGACGTGTTGACCGACAACGGCAGGCCCGGAATAGCCCCCTGCAACGGGGACGCGCCATTTCACCGGCAGCCCCGATTGGGGAATCGATTTGATGATTCCCGTTTCACGCCAGATGCTGTCCCGTTGCGGACCAAGCCATTGCGGCCAATCGTCAGCAATTGCCGGTGCAGAAAAGCAGAAAATAAGCAGGCCGATTTTGGCGGCAATCGTTCGATGGAACATCGCGAATTCCTCCGGAAAGTTTCAATCCCAATTCCCATAAGTTACTTGATAGACTTTCCAAGCGTTTCCAACAATCCGATCGTGGCCCAGGCGGTGCCCCAGTAGTGGTAGATTTCGTCGCGGACTTTCATGCGTTCGGGATCGGCAGGTCTCGTGAAGTTCTTGGACGGAGTCAGCCAGGAGCCGTCGGATTGCTGCGACGCGAGCAGCCATTTGCGTGCGTCTCGAAAGACGGACGAATCATCTCCAGCTCGGACCTTCGCCAGAACGTAGATCGCGAGGCCGGTCGTGAGGGCATCGCTTGGTACACCTTTTTCCCACCCCCACGCGCCGTCGGCGTTCCGCGCATCGAGCAATTGCTGACGCAGTTTCGCGACTTCCTCATCCGACCCGAACCGACGCTCAAATAATGTCCGTATCGCCAACCATTCGCGATTATCGGGATTCGGCGTCTGTTGCCGTAGATAGGCAAGGGCTTTTTCAATCGACGCAGATCGCTTCGGATTCGGTGTGTCGTAAGTGGCAAGTCCGAGCGTCGTCCACATCGTGGTCGCTTGATTCGCCGTCGGAAGCGTCCAGAGCATTCCGGTTAACTGAACGCCCGGCGTCCACGAACCGTCCGCCAACTGAATCCGGCTCATCAAGTCGATCACACCGTCTCGAAATTCAGGTTGAGCCAGAACACTCGCAGTCCCTTGACTTGCGATCAGCGAGGGGCCCAAGGCCTCGAGGCCGCCTCCAACACGATCGCCCATGTCGAGTGTCCGCTCGGAAATCTTCAGCACGGTCGCCCGATGCGACTTCATTTCGTCTTCAGTCAGCAGCGGCGTCAGCTCAGCCAGGTACTCAGCTTCAGTTTGGAATGGGCGTGCGATCAACGGCTTGAGCTTATCCTTCACAGCTTGTGGCAGCGTCGCCGCTTCGGGTTTGCCGAGGTCGTAATTTCGCAGCCAGAACTGACGGCGATTTGCGAGCGAATCCTTCCGAATCCACTTGTCCCACTCTGCCAACTTCTGGGAATCGACCGTGAAGCCTTGCGCCTGAGCCGATCGATGCGACCACAGCAGAAACGGCACATGATGGCACGACATGCAGT
>JAQGHT010000393.1 GCA_028291565.1 Planctomycetaceae bacterium
TTCAGCACTAGCGCGTATTCTGGGGCCCTTAAGTGGTACTTACCTCTTTAAGCTGAATCTGACGTTGCCATATCTGGTGGGAGGCGGCTTAATGGCGTTGGGACTCTTTTGCGTCTGGCTGCTCGGACGAAGGCCGAAAGTTTGATGTATTGGCAGATTGCGCAAGTAGGTTTTGTGGCGTATCGGGTAAGAACCGGGCAGAATCTGCTCCCGTTTCCCCGATTTCTCCCAAAAATTAATTCCGATCGATTGTCTCGCCACAAGACTGTCGCAATGATGGCAGTTATTCGTGTCACGGCTTTACGACTTACGGTTGGTTTGTATGAGAACAGAGAAATTCCGAAGGCCACCAGTTCATAAAATGGGAAGCAGTTAGTCAGAATTGTTGATTCGAGAAACCCGGGTTCTGTGGGGGGGATCCTTAGAGCATCGCTCGTGAAGGGTCCAGTCAATCGTTGTTTTCACTTGTGACAGATGGAAATTCGGTGCAGCGTGGTCAGTGAAAATCGAGAACCGTCCTCGGGGCACGGCGTATTGCCCAAAATCTTGATCGTCGATGATGACCGAACCGTGTTACACATGGTTCAAAAGTCATTGCACGACGGAACAGAAGTGCTGACGGCGCGCAGCGCCGAAGAAGCACTTTCGACAATTGCCAGAGCACATCCGGATGTCGTGCTATTGGATATCATGCTGCCGGGGCAATCGGGACTTGAGATATTCAAGCAGATTCAGGCACTCGATCGCCGGCTACCGGTCATTTTCATTACAGCCGAAGCCAACAGCGAAACCACCATCGCTGCCATGCAACTGGGAGCGTACGACTACGTCGCCAAGCCACTGGATTTGCCCCAGTTGAAGAGCCTGGTGGCGAAAGCTCTGGAGACCCGGCGCTTAATGAACGTCCCCGTGGCGTTCCACATCACCGACGTCTCGTCGACGGAAGGAGACTTGTTTGTCGGCAACAGTCCCCGGATGCTCGAAGTTTTTAAGTCGATCGGACGCGTCGCCGGACAGAATGTCACGGTGCTGGTCCGCGGCGAAAGTGGGACCGGCAAGGAATTGGTCGCGCGTGCATTGTATCAACACAGTGGACGGCGCGATCAGCCATTTATGGCCGTCAATTGTGCTGCGCTGCCGGACACATTGCTGGAAAGCGAACTATTTGGGCACGAAAAAGGTTCCTTTACCGGTGCTGACCGACGCCGAATTGGAAAATTCGAGCAATGCAGCGGCGGCACATTGTTTCTGGATGAAGTCGGCGACATGGCCCCGTTGGTCCAGGGCAAGGTGCTTCGAGTCATTCAGGAGCAGCGATTTGAACGAGTCGGGGGCAACGAAACCATTCAGACCAACGTCCGATTGATCGCGGCAACTAATCGCGATCTCGAGTCAATGGTCGAAAAAGGGGAATTTCGGGCGGATTTGTTATATCGACTCAACGGGGTGACAATTCAACTGCCATCGCTTCGAAATCGCGCTGACGACGTTCCACTGCTGCTGAAGCACTTCTTAAATCGAGCTAGCCGCGATCTGAACAAATCCGAGATCGAAGGGATTTCTCCAGAGGCCTTGGATTTGCTGGTTCGTTATGATTGGCCCGGAAACATTCGGGAACTGCAAAACATCGTACGACAAACCGTTTTGCAAACGACTGGTCCCGTCATTGTTCCGGAATTTCTCCCCATCGAACTTCGAAACGGCCCAGCGGCTCCGCCGACACCACCCGTGAATGAGGCAGTCGCGACTCACGGACTACCTGCTTCAGACTTGCGCCTATTCATCGAATCGCAGTTGCAGTCGAATTCGACCGATTTGTATGCCAGAACGGTCGAAATGATGGAGCGATTTCTCTTTACCCGCGTTCTACAAGCGTCCGACGGAAATCAATCACGGGCAGCGGAAATACTGGGAATTACTCGCGGGAAAGTGCGCGACCGAATTGCGGCATTTAACATTCAACTCGATAAGAATGTGACGATCGACGATAGCTCGGAATAAGGGGCGTTTGCGTGTCCTTAGCCTCTGGACTTGTACGAACTGATCAGCCCCACGAAAAATGCGTTCGATACCTTAGCCGGTCTCTTGCTTATGGCTCGCCCATCGCGACGCCAGGTGTGGTCTTACTCTGGGAATAATCGACTAAGGCGAATCCTAAGCCCCCAAGGGGCTCCGCTATTAATTGAATTGTCCATTTGCAAATCGACAGCACCTATCTCAGGGCCATCCTTTGGGGCTTGAATGTCGAGCAAGGACGCGTTTTCCCAGAATTTAGCTTGGGCTGACATAAGGGTTCCCGTACGGGTTGAAGACTTAGAGGCTGAGGCTCGGCATTCTCCGCTCTTCGTTTGGAATTGAACCAAACCTCAATTCCTGAATATCTTAACGCCAAAATCTTTGGCGGATTCAAAGCCATTCAATGATCGGTCGGCGTTCACGATCATTCCCTCGTGCGAGCTCGAATCTCTCTCTGCGGGCGAACTCTTGCAGCTTAAACCACGCTACAGAATAGCCTTACAACTTCCTGTCAGCAATCAAATCGATTTGGCACGGACAGTGCGTATTTAGTAGTTCGTCACCTTGCAAAAGCCGTGTCACTGAAGGGTCTCGCGGCTCACATGCAAAATGACATCCCGATGGCTGTGTTCATCAGGAAGTGAAATCGCAGGGGAAACGAACACAAACTTTATCGGCTGCTGGCACCCGCGATGCAATTTAGCGTCGAAGCTCGTACCAGCCGAAAAAATCAGGAGAGAAATCATGTTGAACTGGGCATTGACGTTTTTGGTTGTGGCACTCGTGGCGGCAGTATTGGGCTTTAGCGGCGTCGCGGGAACGGCGGCTTGGATGGCTCACACGCTATTCGTCGTGTTCCTGGTCCTGTTTCTCGTTTCATTGATCGCTGGTCCTCGCGTTCGAATTTGAACGACCATCACGTGGGTCGAATTCGAATTACAGCTCGGATAGTTCGAGGTCACTGAATCAGCAAATGGAAAATCGCAGCTTATGAAGATCGTTCTCGTCGCAATTGCAGTCGTGTTGATAGCCGTCATTCTCGGCTGGGTGAGTGTCAATCGCTCACCTGGAAAAACCGAGATCAATATCGAAACAGGCAAGATCGAGCGGGATGCGGAGCACGTAATCCAAAAGGGCGAGGCCGTTTTGGAAAATGCGACGCAAAAGGGGAAGACGCTTCTAAAAAAGTAATCGTTGCGGCTTTTTGTTGGAAATCACATTGAGAGTCCGTATGTCTCAGAATTTGTATTTCCAACGTAGCAGTAGATTTGCGGCATGCCGGGCAAGAAATTGCGCAGCGTGCCGCAGCTGCGTTTTATAGCCGGAAAGAAGTTCGAATCATGTTGGATCGCAATTCTGCTGCCGAATCTGAGCGAGCCGCTAAAGCTCCTCGTCGACCGTGGAATGACTGGCGATCCAAAGTACGCGTGCCCCATGTCAGCGAAAACTCGAAGCAAGATGAGCCGACAATTCAGTCACCTCTTGGTAGAACGGTCCAAGCTGTGCAGCCACCCGATACCGGATCGCAGTTGAATCTGAATAGCTGTTCATACCAGGATGCCGTGATTGGCAGGTCGCTGGATGGACTGATTGTCAGTTGGAATACCGGCGCCGAGGAGATTTATGGATATTCAGAGACGGAAGTTGTCGGCCAACCTGCAAGTCTCCTCATTCCAGAACATCTCGAACAAGAAGAACCGGAATTGGTCTGTGTCGTGCGACACGGCATACGATTGAATCAATTTGAAACCAGTCGCCGTCGCAAAGACGGAAAGATTATTAAAGTTGCGATGACAGTTTCCCCCGTCCTGGATGTGTCAGGACAAGTCATTGGAACATCGAGCACGGAACGATATTCGAAAAGTCTCAGGTCGCGTTCGGCGACGCATCCAATCACAAACGGAGCCGTTCAAGCTGCAGCACAGACGAAAACTGAGTTCCTGTCGAACGTCAGTCACGAGCTACGAACACCCATGAATGCCATTATTGGCATGCTCGACCTGACACTTGCCGCTCATCAACTCGCACCTCAGGTGCATCAATATTTGGAAACGGCCCAGGAATCGGCACATTTACTTCTGTCATTGCTAGATGATTTGCTGGATTTCTCCCGCATGGAGGCCGGAAAATTTGAGCTCGACATCCAGCCTTTCAATTTGCGGCTGATTCTGGACGATGCGTTGCGCGTGTTGTCGCTCCAGGCTCGCGACCGAGGTCTCGAACTCGTCAGTGAGGTCCAAGCCGACATCCCGGACCGATTGGAAGGCGACGCGCGTCGGTTACGTCAAATCGTGACGAGTTTGGTCGGCAATGCGATCAAGTTTACAGAGCAGGGCAGAATTGAACT
>JAQGHT010000403.1 GCA_028291565.1 Planctomycetaceae bacterium
CCTGACCCACATTAGCTTCTCGCAGGCTCTTCTGTGATGCGGGCTGTTGATCGGGAAATGCCCTGGCCAGGACAGTCTCAGCAGCTCGGAAGTATCGATCGACATGTGACGGAGAAAGTGTCAGCAACGACCCGATTCGATCAAAGCCATGCCATCGGGGATCATCATTAAACGCCCCCGGCAGATTCACGTCAAAGTAGACACCCAGCAAATCGTAAATCGTATGACCGTATTCTTCGCGGCTGAGTCGATAATGGGCGACCGGTCCCCGCCGAGCCATTCGGGCCGCCTCGCCCTCTTTGATCCGATTCGAGAGCCACTCCACCGCAACCCCCAGTTCTGCAGGCTTGGGTTGCGGCTCCTTTTTGGGTGGCATTTCGCCTGAGTTCATCCGGAAGACGACTTCAGACCAGCGCTGTGCCGTTGCCTCAGTCGTGAAATCGCGAGGCAGCGTATCAAGCCGAAATTCACCTTCCTGCTTCTGCGCGTCGTGGCATCGCTGACAGTACTGCTTGAAGAACGGCTGGACCGCCGTCTCAAACGTCTGAGGATCCGCCGCCTTGACCGTCCATCCGCTGCATACGATCGCCGCGAATAATATCAAATGTTTCAGACGAACAGAGACGCGGCAGTTTGCATCAGAGTGAGATCGGAACGATGTCATTTTCGTGCCTGAGCAGAAGAGTAGGATGGCCGCCCTCGGCCGTCGAGTCGAAACAGTCAATATGGACTTAACGGCCGGCGATGTCGTGACGAAAAAATTCTACGACGAGACAAAAACCATCCCAACAAACGGAACCGTGGCATTCTACGAAGCGTCGGCGTCAATTCAGACGGCCGAGGGCGGCCATCCTACAGATCACGAGCTACCACTTGGCTCCGACCGGTTTCGCACCCGCATTCTTCATCTGAATGCTGTACAGAGACGTACGTGCGGTGATGAAAAGCGTCTTGTAGTCGTCGCCACCGAATGTCACGTTGGCGGGACCTTCGGGAACTTTGATCTTTTCCAGCAGTTTGCCATCGGGACTGTAGATATTGACTCCGCCGTGCGTCGTGTAAAGATTGCCCTTCACATCGACGGTCATGCCGTCGCTCCCTTCCGGGATGGTAAACAACTTCTTGCCAATTTGTCCATCTTTGGTCACTTCGTAGCAATGGATTCCCGCGGGAAGTTTGTGGAATGACGCGTCCGGATGTTTCGGATGTCCGCCAGTATCAGCAACGTACAAACGACTCTCGTCGGGGGAAAAATTGATCCCGTTGGGCATGGCCAGGTCCTTAATGACAGGCTCAATCTTTCCCGACGCTGGATCGAGTTTGAAGACCCAATGGCCGGGGATCTCAGCGGCGCCAGTCAAACCCCACGGCGGATCGGTAAACCAGAGCGTACCATCTGACTTCACAGCCACATCATTTGGTGAATTGAGTCGTTTGCCGTCGAATTTATCGGCCAACACCGTGATTTTTCCATCAGCCTCGGTCCGAACGAGATTTCGAGCCGCATGCTGACACGAAATCAAGCGACCTTGCAGATCGAGAATATTTCCATTCGACTGTTCGCTGGGCCGAAATACCGACAAGCCTTCGCCCTCGCGCCACTGCATGATTTTGCTGTTGGGAATGTCTGAGAAAACGAGCGTTTTCTTTGCGGGAATCCACGCGGGCCCTTCGGTGAACTTCATATCACCCGCAAGTTTTTTAACTGTCGCTCCCGGAGCGATCAGTGATTCCTGTTCTGCGCCGAACGCGGCCGCCGCGAAGAGCAACGCGACGCATGAGGAAACAATTCTTCTGCACAAAGTCATTGGGTGTCCTTCGAGATTTATGGCAAACTGAATACGGCCGAGCGTTTCTGCTCTTCAACAGATTTCATGCGTTCTTCCGGTGGCATTGTCACGAACGTCCAACTATCACTTTTGACGCGTACACACTTCCCCGGACGGTAGCCATCGAGAAGTTCTGTGAACTTCATTCGAATCTGAATCCCGCTGCTGCCGGGCGGAGGGTTTTCTGTTTCTTTCCAGTCGATGACCTGCCCGATCTTCTTGTCGCTGCGATGAAACCAGGTGCGCAGCGTCTTCTCGGCGACCGCCACACCAAATCCCTTATCCCGAGTGGCTTTCAACTCGGCATAGAGCGAGGGATCCAGACCGCCAAACAGAGTCAGCGTCACGGTTCCGCCGCCGAAATCGTTGTCTTCTACCGCGTCAATCCATCCGGGCACCCAATGCTGCTTCTGGTACTTCACGTGCTTCCGGCGTTGATGTTCGGTCGCGAACTTCCGGCTTTCGTCGTCGAGCCAGATTTCGGTCACGGTAAATTCCTGGTCGCGCCAACCTTGCGCCCAGCCGAGATTCACCTGCACGACTTGCTCTGGTGCGATGTTCGTCAATTCGACCAATTTGCTGCCGATCCAAACCTTCGTGATTTCGTTGATATCGAACGTATATGACGAATTGATGCCGTCCTTGAACTTCGGACCAGTCGGAGTCACTTCGGCCGCAAAATGAGGCGTGACGTTCAGCTTCCCTTTCGTGGCATCGATTGAAACCACTTTCCAACTCTGCCCGCGACGCTGGTAGAAGCTGAAATCATCTTCCAGTGACACGGCATGATTGTGCTTGAGCTGGAATTGAGCCTGATCTTTCGGGAGTGGCGGCACGGTGGCTTCTTCACCGACGGGCGGTTGATAGAAATAGCCATGTACGTGGGTTCCGATGGGCAGATCTCGTAATTCGGCGGGTGCTCCATGAAACCAGATCGCACCATAGGGCAACATGGCGAAGTAATGCAACGGCTGGCTGTTGTCTCCGTAAACGCGCAAACCGCCGCGGCGATTGACCGGATCGATCAGCACCAATTCGCCCGCGAGATAGGTTCCGGAATTCGGCGGAGGAAACTTTCCAGGCTGCAACACCGGGTCTTTCAATTCCTGAGCCAACAGAACGGAACCGAACGACCCTGCCACACAGACTGCAACAAATAGAGCCGCCAGCAGTTGATGGAAACGCGTCATAGGTGTAGTTCCATTACTTCAAGCCAGGATCTCAGAAACCGTCCCGGTACTGTCACCGAAAGTCTCCGTGGGCACATCCATCTTTTGAGCCATGGTCAGCAACAGATTGCTCATGCGAGCCTTGCTGTTCACAGGATTGTGATAGATGCCCGGATGCTTATCGTAGCCCTTGAACTCTTTGATGAGATTGAAATCCACATGGGTTCCATGCTTGAGCCCCAGTTGCGTGCCGCCAGCCAGAATAAGAGGCAGGCTGGCGTTCCCGTGACTGTGTCCGTATGCCATGCCGCTGCCATACAGCGCCATGGTCGATTCGATCAGCGGACCATTGGCATCGGACACCGTGCTGAGTCGATCGAGGAAGTAAGCGAACTGTTTAATGTTGAATGCGTCGCTCATCTGCAGGTCTTCCATGAGCTTTGGATTACCATTATGGTGCGACAGCGAATGCCGATCCTGCTTCACGCCAATCTCGGGAACCGCCGGACCGATCCCCTCATTGCCGGTGCTGAACGACGCCACACGCGTCATATCCGTCTGGAACGCCAGCACGATAATGTCATACATCGTCCGCAGATACTCGCCCAGACGCTCCAGTGAAATATCGCGATTGAGCTGCGCTTGCACTGCGGAATCAATGGTCGGTCGCGGCGTATCAAGCCATTTATCAGCCCGCTGAGCCCGTACTTCGACTTCGCGAACCGAAGTCAGATATTGTTCCAGCCGGCCACGGTCATCTTGCCCCAGTTGATTGCCCAGCGTTGTCGCTTCGCCGAGGATCGCATCAAGAATACTGCCCCGTCGCTGCAGTCCACGACGTTGCTTCGCGGTTCCCCCCTGTGGTTCGGTGAACATATCCCGAAACACGACGCCCGGACTCGCCTGCGCCGGCAGGCTAATTCCATCGGCAGTGTAAGCCAACGAATGCCCTTGATTGCTCATCTCGATGGAGGAATAACGAGTCTGAGGTGCGGTCACCTGGGACATCAGCTGATCGACGGAAATCGTATTTCGTTCCGATTGGCCGATCTTTCCGCCGGTCAGCCAGATCGTGCTGCAGTTGTGATGGTTCCCCAACCCGTGCGGATGGTGCATACCGCTGATCGGCGTAATGATCTTGCGGTGTTTGGCCAAAGATTCCAACGGCTTAGACAGCTTATAATCCACTCCCGCGGTGTTCATCTCATAAGCCGCAGTATTGACGCCATTCGGCAGATAAATAAACACACTGCGCTTGGGACGCGATTTGGTCTCGGCCGCGCAGAGCGGTCGCATACAGTCCAGCAGCGGCAATGCGAGTGAAACGCCGAATCCCTGGAGGACATGCCGACGGTTCAGAAGCCAGTTTTGCGACAGGAAATTCGCCATTCCGCGGATCCTTGTTTTCGAGCGATTTTAACTTCGGACGTTCCACAAAAGTCAGGAAATCTCCAGCTCATTCCCTGAAACGTCTGCAAACCCAAGTTGAGCGGTTTAAAACTTCGATGCTG